>VXNZ01000013.1 GCA_009840355.1 Chloroflexota bacterium | reverse complement strand
GTGTAGGGGGTTAGGGAGTGGGCATGCCGATGGAGATGGCGAAGTCGGCGATTTTGTGAGCTTTTTTGCCCAAGTCATATTCCTTACTATCACTTACCGCGTGGTCCAATATGTGTGTGAAATCTGTACGTC
Source organism: Chloroflexota bacterium (assembly GCA_009840355.1). NCBI lineage: Bacteria > Bacillati > Chloroflexota > Chloroflexota bacterium. Next base: position 46,360 of record VXNZ01000013.1, on the reverse strand, counting down.
TCTTTACCACTCCAAAATTGAAGACGTCCATTCCTCTCCCTATTTTGAAAATATTGTTATCGAACCGTATGTGTCTGTCGTGTGCATACACACTGAAACCCTTCTGACCACGCAGGCGTACATCAATGTTGTTGATTCCGCTGGCATTGAGATAAGCAACCATATCTTTCAGTTCTTTCTTGATGTTCTCTCGCCTGTCAGACACTGTTTCTTTTCTATCTTGGCGCAGTTTTCTAGGGGCTGAATATATCGTAACATTGCAGCCATTAGAGTCTCTATCAAGATATTTAAGGAATCGACACAACCCAGCAATGTTATCATCGTGTACTAAAGCATGTTGATCTACAATCACAACATCTTTCGAATGTTGTGCGAGACTCTGAAATCGTTCTTTCCATAGGGCATCTACAGATGTATCGATTTCGATATGTCCTTTACCCAAGACTTCGGCTCGTTTGAATTTTTCAGACATGTCGATTTCAGACAATCTAATTCCTTCCACATCGCCACAGTACTTGCCTTCGCCGTCAGGTATTCCTAGTAATTCCGCGCGAGATTCCTTCACGATTGCGACCTCGAATTTATCGCTATGCCTTCCTAAATCATCGCACGTTAGAATCTTTTCCCAAGAGAAATTGGCTTTCTCATTCATAGAAAGCCAGCGGTAGGCATTCGTATTTTTGCGGCTTTTGATCACTTGCTCCCACAATGTTGTCCACGATTTGCTTGGGCCTTGTTGCAAACTTGCAACCTTTGTATGGATGGATGATCTGTCCTCAAATGGAGGGAACGCTAGAATGCCGCAGTACGCCCACTGCTTTTCCAAGCGTTTAATGTGAGCAGATGCCTTACCAGAATCGTCTATTGCATCAGGCTCAATGGCGAACTTTACCAGCATGTTCGTCACCTATGCATCCATAAGTTCGTTGAAACCTTCATCAAAGAAGCCATGAGGCCACGCATCTATAAAGTCGCCTTCTTCATCAAGACGGAGAACTTCGATAGTGCTACCGTTCTGCCCTGGATTGACATACAGCACGGAAACATCTTCGGAGTTGATTTCCCCTTCTCGGATGCGGCGCTGTAGACGCAGAATGAGCAGTTCGCTGTGCGTCTCCACAATCCATTGCTTGCGTTTGACGGGTTCGTCCGCAATGGTGTCAATCATAAGATCGGCTAGATGCGCCTGCAACCTAGGGTGAATGTGTATCTCAGGTTGTTCGACACAGATAATCGAATCCTCCGGCGAAGCGATGCCTTCGATTATCACAGGCAGGAGTTGATTTATTCCAAACCCTACATCGGCAAGAGTAACACGTGTTTTCGTGTGTTCATCCTTAAGTGCGATAGTGATATGTTCTCCCGCTAGTTCGGGGGATCCCAATGGTGAGGTGTCAAGCTCGTATGAGATTCGGAACTTCTTAAACCACTCATTCACACTTCCTACAACATTGCTAGGATTATAGTGAAGAATGTGAGGAGTGAATTCACCACGAATACCTGTAGATTCTCTTCCTCCACCAGAGACTGTATAAAGCCTTTCAGGATAGCTACGCAATGGCCCTAAGTACGTGATTCTATCCATATTATACCGATAGTCTGCCATAAGAGGTATTGTCAGTCGATTCGAACGTGGTGTAAATGTACCCGTTTCAATGAAAGGCCTTATTGTATATGGTAATCCGTATGCGTAGAGAGCCGTTTCAACAGATGAATTTTCCAGTAGACTGGACCATTCAGCTCGGGTCATAGAATTTTGTGCCACATCATCTCTGTCATGGCGAATTAGAGACGTGAGATTTTCAGCGGCGAACTTAGCAAAAGAATCTATAGAATCGGAATTTTGCCAGTTGAATTTTGGCGTTTCAAGCGAATCACCATTGTCCGAAGGCTCGGCAAAATTCCGTTCCAACTCCAACTGAATGTCGAGTGCCATTCCTTCATTGTAGTCATGAGTCAATCTATACCCAACTGACGACAATTCTGATGAATCTTTGCTATCGGAATCGTCGGACGGTTCCGCAACAAAAATCAGGTCAACGCAACCAGATAAGCCTTCCGTAAAGCGTTTCCGGAAACGGAAAGAACGGTTTCGACGAGTCGGAATTGGTAACGAGCGTGTGAGTGCCCGTTCCTCCGCATCAAATTCAACCTTTATGCCAAGTTCCAAGTCTATATCGTGCTTGTGTATCAGAGAAGGGAAACTCCCTAGGTCCGCGTACCTTCCACGAGGAATTAACTCCATCGCCCCTTGGTTGTAGTGTCCTTCGTGCGACTGCTTCAGCAGCAGCAACGCCTGAATAATTGAACTCTTACCGCCGGAGTTCGGCCCATAAATCAGCGTGATTTTGGACAGCGGCGCTTCCTGCATTTCGTCGCCGAATGCCTTGAAGTTTCGCAGTCCTATACCTGTGAGCATGCGCGTATCGTCCTGTGTGAAGGCGTGTTCGTTTTTGGTCAGCCACCCATTCTAGCAAAGGCTGGGTGGGTTACAAGGGTTAATTTACGTTGAAGACATTTGCAAGAAGTGGTGGTAGGCACATATTTCACCCCCATCCTAGCCCTTCCCCCATCAAGGGGGAAGGAACTTTTGGTTGCTCTCATCACCCACGAAGGGGAAGGGATTTTTGTTCGTCCTACTCCCCACTCACCAAGCTATTCAGCGCCCTAATCTCCGGCGACTCCGCATCCGCGTTCTGCCACTCTTGCGCCGCCATCTTCAGCGTGTTCTGCGCTTCTGTCTCCGCGCCGTTGTTGCTCTTTGCGCGGGCGAGCCAGTAGCTGTCGCGCACGGAGGAGCGGCGATTGAGACGCTCTCGCAGCATGTCTTCCGCCTTGTCATACTGCTCGGCGCGGATGTACGCCTCTAGCAGTGTGTCCTCGAAGACTTCGCGCTGTGCGTGGCTGCCACCAATTCGCGCGAGCTGCGGGAACACCGGCTCCAGATGGCGCGCGGCGTCTTCGTAGCGGTCTTGCGCGAACGCGCTGATGCCCTTGACAAGCGGAAGCGTTATCTCCTTGGCGAGCGCGTCTCCGTTGGATGCGAGTTCGCGCAGGCGGCTCTTCACGCTGGAAAGCCGCTCTTCGTCTCCGCTTGCGGCGAACGCCAGCGCAGCATGAGCATCTCGGAATGCAGGTCCGGGCGTAACCGCAGCCATGGACGCCTGCTCGCTGATTTCCTCGATAGGGTAGGGTGGGTTGACGCCGCCGTACATCCGCAGTCGCCACATCAGAGACGTGCTGTCTTGCAGCGACGACGCGCTTTTCTCCACGACCGTAGGGCGGATGACATTCTGGTACAGGCTGACGGCGTCGGAGTACTTGCCCTGCGCCAGCTCGAACAGCGCCTGATGCCACGACAGGTGGATGTGGAACGGCGCGCGGCTGTCGTATCCCTTCAGCCAGTTGCCGAGGAAGTCGCCGCCGTCCACCGCGTTGCCGCGCTCGAAATAGACATGCGCGACCGAGTGGGATGCGTGCCCGCTGGTCGGGCGCGCCGCGAGTGATCGTTCCGCCAGGGATAGCGATTCGTCGAGGCGTCCGACTTCGTGGTGCGCGAAGGCGTACTGCCCTAGGAATGCCCAGTCGTCGCCGTAGCTCGGCTCGAGCTTGCTCAGCATCGCGTAGAGTTCGTTGGGGAAGTTCTTCACGCCGGCGCCGCTGCATCCGAGCATATACAAGCGGTTGGATACGCGCATCATCAGGGCGTCTCGCGGGAACTCGTCGAGCATTTCAAGGATGACGGCGAGCGACTGTGGGCCGTGCCCGTTGATGAAAAGCGACATCGCTTCCACATGCTGCTGCTCGCGGCGGGTCGCGCCTTTGACTAGGCGCTTCGCCTCGGCGACGCTTGTCTTGGCGTCTGCGGCGGCGCCCTTAAACAGCTGCGTCATGGCGAGCGCGGCGTGTGCGAGCGCAAAGCCTTCGTCCGTCTCGACAGCCTGCTGAAAGCGCTGCTCCGGCCCGTAGCACTGCTCCAGCAGCAGGTCAACGCCTTCGACATAGTGCTCTGCAGCGGCAGGCGATGTCGTGGTCAGTTCGAGTCCATACCGGTCTCGGATAGTGGCTGTAGCGGTCATGGGTGTGCCTCCTATTTTAGTGTTTCAGTCGGTAAGTTTATCAGTGTGCGGGTTCGGTGTGTCGATATGGCGCTAGGTTCTTGTCGCGGCCGTGCTTGCCAGTTCTTGGCATTGTTCGGCATGTTCCGGTCTTTCAGGTTCGAGCGGCGGCGTCCAGTTGTCGGGCAGCGGCTCGTACAGTGGCTCGATGTTGCTGACGTCAACGGTTGCGCGCGCGACTTCCAGGTCGTACATTTGCTGGAGGTTCAGCCACATTTCGGCGTCCGTGCTGAACGCCTTCGCAATTCGCAGCGCGATGTCCGCTGTGATTGGGGCGTGGCGGTTCATGATTTGGCTGACGCGATATGGCGTGACGCCTAGGACACAGGCGAACTGGGACTGGGTGATGTTCAGGTCTTCAAGGAACTCTTCCAGATGATCACCGGGGTGAATGAACTTAATGTCGCACATTTGTAATTCTCCCTAGTGGTAGTCTGTTACTTCAATTTCTGTGGCGCCGGATTGTGTCCACCGAAAGTATACGCGCCATTGGTCGATGATTCGTATGCTGTACTGGCCTCTACGATTTCCTGCAAGGCTTCAAGTCTGTTGGAGCGCGGGTTGGCAAGAGATACTAAGCTTCGCACCGCAGCTACCCGCTGAACCCTTATTCGCGCCCGTTTCTGGATGTCAGGCGGCAAGCGTCGACTGAGCTCACCGTTGAAAAGCCGTTCGGTGTCTCTGTTTCTGAATCTGCTCACTGCACGATAATAATGCTACGCAATGGCAGTGTCAAAAAACATTGTATATCCTGTTAGATCCCGTCAGTCGTCCGCGAACAAACTCTCCACGAATGATTCCGAGTCGAAGGGGGCTAGGTCGTCGGGCTGCTCGCCGGTGCCGATGAAGAGCACAGGCAAGTCTAGTTCGTCGCCGATGGCGAAGACTACGCCGCCCTTGGACGAGCTGTCCACCTTGGCGAGCAGCACCCCCTCGCAATCGACCGCATCCGTGAAGGCGCGCGCCTGTATCAAGCCGTTCTGCCCGGTGGTGGCGTCGATGGTAAGCAATACCCGCTGCGAATCCGCGCCTTGCCTCGACAGCACGCGCTGCATCTTTTTCAGCTCTTCCATCAGGTTGAATTTGGTGTGCAAGCGACCGGCGGTGTCGATGATGACCACATCCACATCGCGAGCGCGGGCTGCTTGCAGCGTGTCGAACGCGACGGCGCCCGGGTCTGCGCCCTGCTGGTGCGCGACGACATCGACATCGAGGCGCGTACCCCAAACCTGAATCTGGTCGATGGCGGCGGCGCGGAATGTGTCCGCTGCGCCGATGAGCACGCTCTTGCCTTCGTCCTGGTAGAGCTTGGTCAGCTTGGCGATACTGGTCGTCTTGCCCACGCCGTTGACGCCGACCATAAGGATGACGAGCGGCTTTTCTTCAACTTCGAGTGCTTGGTCGGTATCATCGAAATCTACGAGATACAGCAACTCTTCGCGAAGCAGCACGAGCGCGTCCTGCGGGTCGGAGATGCGGCGATCTCGAACCTGGTCGCGCAGTCGTTCGATAACCTTGAAAGTCGTCGCCACGCCCAAATCGGCGGAGATGAGCAGCTCTTCGAGTTCGTCCCAAAGGCTGTCGTCAATCTGCCCGCGCCGGAACAGCCCGGTCATCTGCCCGAAGAATGTCTGCCGGGATCGCTTGACGGCTTGCGCGGTCTTTGTCTTGGTCTCTTGCGTTGATCGGCGGAAGAATTTCAGCATTTGATTGTCGATTCAGTCTCCAACTTGGCTTTGCGCGCTACTGTGGCGGCTCCATCATATTCTAACTGACTTTCGATGATGGTGAATACAAAATGAATGGCGGGATGGCGGCGCCCCGTCCTAACCTTACCCCGTCAAGGGATGACAGGGGTATGTAAAGTACAAGAGACAATTTCACAAGACACTAATGTTGTGGTTATTCCGAACGCAGTGAGGAATCTGAAGCATGTCCCTGCGAAGGCAGGGATCGTTGCATGCAAACCTGTTTTCGATTTTTAGATTTCTCACTTCGCTCAAAATGACAGGTATAAATTGGATATGTGAAATCGTCTTAAAGTACAAAACAATTGTTAGAACTTGGATAACGCATGGCATTGTGGCATCACTTTGTTAGCACATAAAAAGGTAGCCAGAAGCCATGCTCCTCCCGACCAAATGTTACCAGATAATGCGGATGATAGAGTGCTTTCTGCCACACATTAGACCTTCCCAGTTACGCCGCCTGCTGCGCAATGGCAGGATCCGAAAACGGACATGGTTGTTTCCCGAATACTGTCCACAGCCAGCGCCCTGCTTGAAGATAATCTGCCATCCTGATCCCTGGGATACCCGGATACATACCTCTGTCAGCCCCTTGATTGGGGAAGGGGCTCTTGGATTCGCAAGTGATGCTGCTTCGCAACGGGCGACAGCTTGGACGCATCATACGTATAAGGTGCGCTTGCATTATTTGGCGTGCTGCAAATTGGGAAATGTAAGGCATGCAAATTTGGGTTTAAGTTGGCATAAATCTGGTATGATAACGCTAGCCGCACGGATACATTCTTTGATATGAGGGTATGCGCGCGCTTGATGCTGCGCATTGACTGGAAGAAGGACTGCATTTCGGGCTGCTGCTGCAGGCACGACTCATATGGCTGACATAAACGGACGGGCAACGAATTGAACACCGAACAGCCCATAGAACGCGTGGTTGACCGCGCGCAGGAGCCGCTGAGCCGGAACGGCAGCGCGCGCCGGCGTGAGACCACGCGGTCGGTGATGCGCTTTGCAGCCATAATGGCGGTCAACGGGACGCGCAATGTCGGGCGTAGGGCGAGTGCAGGCACGCGTGATGCTGTCGAGGGCGCGATGCAGGCGCTCGGCGCTATGGGCGGCGAAACTCGCGCGTTCGTCCGCGATGCCGTCGTGGGCGTGGTCGAAGGCGCCGGACAGGTCATGACCGTTACCGGACCCGCCATGCGCGACATCGTGGCGGGCGGCATCAGCGGCAGCCGTGAGAATGGCGCGGAGTCAGCAGTGGCGGACGCCGGCAGGGATGTCGTGGCGGGCGCTATCGTCGGCGCGGACTCGGTCGGATTCAACGATGCGGAGGCGATAACCGCCGCAGTCGAAGGCGCGGTCGAAGGTTTTGCAGAAGCAGGCAGCGAGGTCGGCGCGGCGACACGTTCGACCATCCGCGGCGTCATATCGGGCGTTGCGGCGACGGATGGTGACGTCGTGACCGCCACGCGAGACGCTACCAGCTTGCTCATCGCGCGCGCAGCCGGCGCCGATCCGGATATTCCGAAGATTGCCCAAGTGGCATCGAACTCTGTGGACGCCGTGTTCATTGAGGCATGCCGTAACCTTGACATCGGCGACGAGGTGGTCATCGCGGCGGCGACCGGAGGCGTGGACGCCGCATATCGCATAAGCAGACCTTGCGGCGAGAAAGTGCGCGAAGCCGTCATACGCACGGCGACCAACCCAAACGTCGATCTGCCGCCGCGCGTTCAGCGCCGCATGCCGCACATCGAAACGCTGCTCGCCAGCGAACTGACGCCGACCGAAGGCGCATGGCGAATCAAGGCGATGATGAAGTCCGTGCCAATTCTGTATAGGGCGGGCGGAACTGACCTCGCGGCGTCGCTGTCGTTCTTCACCATCCTGGCAATGTTCCCGCTCATCGCCCTGCTGATAGTCGGCGCGGCGTTGCTCATCAACCCGGAAGTCATCCGCGTCTGGATTGAGACCACCGCGATTCACTACTTCCCCGCATCATCCGAGATTATCGAAGAGGTCATACAGTTCGCGCTGACGAACCTGCTCACCGGCTCCGTAGCGTTCGGTATAATCGCGGTCATCGGCATAATGGTCGGCGCGAACGGAATGTTCCGGGCGGCGCACCGCTCGGTGAACAGGATATTCGGCATCGAAAACCAGAATGTACTGGAATCTACATTCATCGAAATGGCCGTCGCAACGGTGCTTGGGCTGCTCTTCCTGCTGTCCATATTCCTGACGGCGTTCTTCCACACCGCCATCAACATCAGCCTGGCCTTGTCGGTAACGCCTTGGAGTATCACGAACTTGATAGCGATAATCCTGAGCGTGCTGTCCACGCTCATTCCTGTGCTGCTGAACGCATTCATCTTCACGGTCGTGTATCACCATCTTCCGAACGCAACCGTGTCGTGGCGAGACGCGACATTCGGCGCGCTGGTAGCGATAGTGATTTTCGAGATAGGCAAGCACATGTTCTTCTGGTTCACAGGCGTGGCAACGCAGCGCAATGTGGTCTATGGGCCCATCGCGTCATTCGTTGTGCTGCTGATGTGGACCTATGTCGGCGGAATGATATTCCTCTATGGCGCAACGCTGACAAGAGTCTCCGGCGAAATGCGGCCGATATCGTTTGCGAGGAATACGCGCTGGCGGTAGGTCTGCGACGGAGGTCCGTTCTCACGCCTATCAACCTACTTACGCCATTTAGCATTCAGAGAGCGATTAGCGCCGTCTGAGTCTAATCCCCTGCGCTCAGCGAGCGACCGGTGTGGATTAGGCGCTGCGCCGTTGTCAGCGTGGTCAGGGCGGCGATTATGCCTAGCACTACTAGCATCACGGCGGGGAACCAGTGCGAGATTATCATGCCTGCGCCTAGTGCCGCTACACGTTCGGGGCGGGTCATTATACCGACTTTGCAGTCTATGCCCAGACCTTCGGAACGCGCGCGCAGGTAGCTGACCATCACCGAGCCACCTACTGCTAGATACACCAGCACCGTGCCTTCTAACGAGTCGTTGCGGGCGTAGTGGATTAGCAAGCCCAGCAGTACAACAATCTCGGATACGCGGTCAACCACGGAGTCTAGCAGCGCGCCGAACGGCGATTCTTTGCCCGTGCTTCGAGCTAGTGAGCCGTCGAACAGGTCTAGCACTCCGGCGAGCAGCATTACCACGCCGCCTGCCCACAGCATCCCTTCGCTTATCAGCCACGCGCTCACGCCGGCTCCAAGCAGCCCTGCGAAGGTAACCATGTTCGGGGATACGCCCATCTTGGCGAGCACACCCGTTACCGGGCGTTCTAAGTAAGTCGATAGCATCTCACGCGCCGCGGCTCTGTTCATTCGCTTGCCTATCTCCCGTCTGCTTATCCGCAATCCGCTTACCCGCGCATACCTACGGCACACCGCGACTCGGATTCCAGCCATGCCTCGCGGGATGCGTCGTAGCAGTCCATCACGCGCCGCGCCACACGCTCCCAGCGATAGTCCTGCACATTCATTGTGCCGGCCGTGGAAAGCTTGCGCCGCAGTTCAGGGTATTGCAGCAGCGATGCAATCGCGTTAGCCAGCGCGCCTTCGTCCTTGGGCGGAACGAGCAGCCCTTCGCTGCCGTGCTTGATGACGCTCGAATAACCCTCGATGCCGCTTGCGACTATCGGTGCGCCCGCCGCCATCGCTTCGAGCAGCACTATGCCGAAGCTCTCCCTGCCCGTCGCAGGCGCGCAGTAGATGTCGGCGGTCTTGTAATAGCGGAACTTGTCCTCGTCCGACACGCGCCCAAGAAACACCACGTCTTTGAGGTTGCGTTCGCTGATAATCCGCAACGAATCGGCGTCTGGTTTGCCGCCGCCCACGACCAATAGCCGCAGGTTGGGCCAGTCCCACTTGAGCTTGCTGTACGCGCCGAGTAGGTACTTCAGGCCCTTGCGCTTTTCCAGCCGGCCGAGGAACAGCAGGTTCAGCATGCCGTCGTTTTTCAGGTGATCGAACGGCTGCGCGTCCGCGAAGTCGTCTACCTGAATGCCGTTGGGGATGATGTCGTAGTCGCCGGGGAAGTGGCGGCTGATGAAGTCGTACGCCGGGCGCGACACTGCGATGCGTCCTTGCAGCATACGAAAATACGGCATTGCGAGATGCTTCGCGCCAATCTTGTACAGATGCGTGCCTTCGTATGTGTGGAATGTGCCGACTGCCGTGGATTCCGCCGGGTCTATCAGGCTGAGCATGTCTTTGCTGATTAGACCGGCGAACGGCTCGTGGAAGTGCACAACATCGAACGCCTCGCGTTCGAGCATCTGCTTTATCTGCGGCTTAAGCCAGACGGAGAACGACACGCGCGCGATAGACCCACCACTCGGAATAGGAACCGCCCTGCCCATCGGGATGAAGTCGTCGTCGTCGATCGCATCAGGGGATTTGCACGGAGCGACAATCTTGACCGTATGCCCCCACTCGCGGAATTGCGCGGCAAGGCTGTTGATGTGGTCGGCGACACCGCCGTGAAAGGCATGGTCGTAAGGCGACACAAGCGCTATTTTGCGATGAGCTTCCATTTGCCGCAAAGCCCTTCCCTTCGTTCGCGTTGTGTCTTCACCCCATCCTGACCTTTCCCCATCAAGGGGAAGGGCAAGAGGAACTGTAATTTTACCTGTTGCTACCTATACCCAATTGATGGAAAATCATCTCGCTAGCTGTCGTCTTTGCCGACGATGAAGTCTTCAAGCATTTGGCGCGCTTCGTCATCGGTGTACTGCACCGGCGGCGACTTCATGAAATACGACGATGGCGCCAGTATCGGACCGCCGAGTCCCCTGTCCTTAGCAATCTTGGCGCAGCGAATCGCATCTATCACGACACCGGCGGAGTTCGGGCTGTCGTGCACTTCGAGCTTCAATTCGACATTCAGCGGCACATCTCCGAAGCTGGTGCCTTCCAGTCGGATGTACGCCCACTTACGGTCGCTGAGCCACGGAACATAGTCGCTGGGACCCACATGCACATTGTCGTCCGGCAGGTCATAGTCAACCTGCGAGGTAACCGCGTTGGTCTTGGAGACCTTCTTGCTGTACAGCCGCTCGCGTTCGAGCATGTTGAAGAAGTCGGAGTTGCCGCCGAAGTTTAGCTGGTATGTGTTGTCGAGCTGAACGCCTCTGTCCATAAAGAGCCGCGCAAGAACGCGGTGAATGATGGTCGCGCCTACCTGCGACTTGATGTCGTCGCCGATTAGCGGCGCGCCGGCCTCGCGGAATCTGCGCTGCCAGTAGTCGCCCTCGCCGGCGGCAATGAACACAGGGATGCAGTTGATGAAGCCGCAGCCAGCCGCGAGCACCTGTTCCACATACCACTTCGTTGCCTGCTCGGAGCCGACGGGCAGGTAGTTGATGACCACATCGACCTCGCGCTCCTTCAAAATGCCCGCGATGTCATCCGTCGGCGCCGGCGCCTTGCGGATGATGTCCGACATATACTTGCCAACGCCGTCGTGCGTCATACCGCGCTGCACGGTGATGCCGGTATGCTCCACATCCTGGAACTTGACGGTGTTGTTGGGCTTGGCGAATATAGCCTCGGACAGGTCCAGCCCGACCTTGCTCGAGTCCACATCAAACGCGGCGACAAAGTTAATGTCCCCCACGCCATATTCACCGAGCACCGGATGCATCAGCCCCGGAATCTCTTCGTTATTGGATGCACCAGCGTACTTGGAGACGCCCTGCACCAGCGAGGAGGCGCAGTTACCCACGCCGATAATAGCGACATTAATGCTTCCCAATTCGTGCACAACTCCTTAAATGAGAGCGAACCTTAACAGCCGCGCAGACGCGACATGCATTGCCCAATAGTAGCACTTGCACTAATCCCCTGACAAGTAAAGGCGGGCGGGACGCAGGGGCTTTCGGTTATTGCGTTGCTCTGCCATGTCATTTCGCGGGAAGCGAGAAATCTAAAATCGCTGTCTATGGACTGCCTTTTCTTTACACAGCGATTTTAGACTCTTCACTTCGTTCTGAGTGACAACAGAAAGATCTTGGGCGGGACGGTTGTTGAATAAGCCCTTTATCGGAATTGGAAGAAAGGTCTGCGATTTCAATCTTTAGAGGAAGGCCAGGATGGGGGGCTCACATACAAAGCCCACTTTCACCATTACACCACACCTCTATCGCGTAATCCTGCCAGTTCAGTATCTTCAATGCCCAGCAGCGAGTTCAGCAGCTCGGCGGAGTGTTCGCCCAGAAGTGGCGGCGGGTTGATGGCAGTGTTGTTGGATGCGAGCTTGATTGGGTTGCCTAACGCTGTGTATTCACCGCGCTGGGCGTCTTGCATTTGCAGCACCATCTCGCGCACTTGCAGATGCTTGTCGTTCAGCACTTCGCGCGTGTCTTGCACCATACCGCACGCCACGCCAAGCGGCACGAGGATGTCCATAGCTTCGCGCTTCGTTATCGTGCGTGTCCAGCCTGATATTATCTGCTCGACTTCGGCAGCATGCTTTCGGCGCGCGGCGTCGGTGGTGTAGCGTTCATCGCCGATTAGCTCGGCGCGTCCGGCGACGGCGAGAATCGTGTCCCACGAATCGCCGCTCAATACTAGCGCGATGTAGTCGTCCGGTCCTTCCGGATGGCAGGGAAATATCATCGACGGCGCGCCCCAGATACGGTTGCCGCTACGCACGAGCGGATTGCCATCCGCGAGCGTGTCTAGCATACGAATGCGCATCAGGTTGACCACCGCGTCTTGCATGGACACCTCTACGCGCTGACTTTCGCCGCTGTTGTCTCGCTGTCGCAGTGCGGCGAGTATGCCGATGGCGCAGTGCAGCCCGGTGCCGGAATCGCCCACACCCGGCGCGACGAATATCGGCTCGCCGCCGGTATCGCCGTTTGCACTCATCGCGCCGCCCATCGCTTGCGCAATGTGCTCGAAGCTCTTGATGTGCGCGAACGGTCCGTATGTCCCGAAGCCCTTGATCGTGGCATAGACAATGCGAGGATTCGCCTGTCGCAGCGTGTCATAGTCCAAGCCGAATTGCTCCATTCGACCGGGTCCGTAGTTTTCTACGACGACATCGGACATGCCCACCAACCGCTTGAATATGTCGCAGCCTTCGTCAGACTTCAGGTTCAGCGTGAGGCTGCGCTTGTTCGCGTTGAACACCAAGTAGTAGAAGCTGTCAATATCGGGAGCAGTCGCCCTCTCGCGGCGCGTGCGGTCGCCGACGCCCGGCTGTTCGACCTTTATCACATCCGCGCCAAGCCACGCGAGCAGCTGTGTGCACGACGGACCGGCTTGCACCTGCGTTAGGTCGAGTATGCGTATGCCGTTTAGAGGGCTGGAGGTGTGTTCGTTGCCGCTGATTTCGCCGTTCATTGTCCGTACCTATTGGGTGTTAGTCCTAGTCGTCCGTTAAGCCAACCGACTGTGAGTGATTTCTCCGTCTGCCACGTCTAATCATTGTGATATATGTCGCCGTCGGCGGTGCGTTGGACGAAGACTATACCATCTTTGCCGGTGTAGCGGCTTCGGAAGTCTTCGAACACGCGCAGGCGCTCGGGCTGGAATTCGGTCGGGCGCTCGTCTTCGTCCAACCATGGGTTGGGGAAGTAGAATCGCAGCAGAGTGGATTCGTCCGCGTCCGAGAAACGCAGGTAGTACAACTTCGCCATCATAGATTCGTGCCCGTGGTTGGAATTTTCCACGAACTGCGCGCCGGCGATGCTGTCCATGTCGAGATGGATGTGCCATTCGCCTGCTTCGATGTTCGCCCACCTGCCCGCAAATTCAGCAGTAATTGTCGGCGGCGCGTGCATCTCGCTCACCGCGCCTCCGGAGTCTATCACCAACAGCATCCCTTCGCAGCCCAGTATGTCGGTAATCAGCGTCTCTATAGTTTCTCTGTCCATCATTCACCCTGCCCTTTCAATTCTTCCCGACTCGGGCCTTCCTGAATAAGGCCTTCTCGATTAAGGTAACATTGACGCTTGCATTCGCAAAGTGGTAGCATCCCATCGTTCAGATAGACCTCCGATGCTACAGGCGGCGTATGCAGCAGCGACTGGCAAACCGCACTCCCTTTTACTACGGCTGGGTGATTCTCGCCGCCGCCGGCAGCGCGATATTCGTGCGCAACGCCGCAGCGAGCCTCACAATCGCCGTATTCGTCTATCCGCTGTCTGAGGAACTCGGCTGGAGTCGCACGCTGATTTCCGGCGCGGCGGCGGCAGGCGGACTCGCTGCGACATTTGCATCTCCCCTCGTTGGCTGGCTGATAGACCGATACGGCGCGCGTGCGGTGCTCACCACGAGCGTCATCGTGCTGTGCATATCGACGATGCTGCTGCGCTGGTCGGATATAACGCTGACGCTGCTCGGCTTTACTATACCTTGGCTATTCTACATCGGCTACGGCACCGGCCGCGTCATATTTTCCAGCCCCGTACAGATTGGCGCCGCCGTTGTGGTGTCGCGCTGGTTCATCCGGCTGCGCGGCAGGACGAACGGCATCCTGAACATAACACACTCGGTCGGCATGACGCTGTTCCCGCTGATTGCGTCGTTCGTCATCGCGCAGAGCGGTTGGCGGGATGCATGGTTTGTGCTCAGCGTCTTAGTGTTCGTAGTCGCGCTTCTGCCCGTTGCGCTGCTAATCTCCGATAGCCCGGAGTCGTTGGGATTGCGTCCCGACGGCGACGAAGAGGAACCTGCGAACGACAACACAGAAGGCGCGCCGCAGGTTGACGCCTCGGAAGAGCCGGATTGGACTTCCGCAGAGGCGCGGCGCACGGCAACGCTGTGGCTGTTCGCGTTCGCGACGGGCTTGCTGTTCTTGATGCAAGCGGGCACGAACACGCACAGCGCAGCGTTCTTCCAAGATCAGGGGCTTGGCACGGTAACCGCCGGCTTTGGCATCAGCTTCAACGCGATTTTCCTCGGCGTGGGAAGTGGTGTTTGGGGCTGGATTGTGGAGAAGGCGCCGGTACGGTTCGTGATGATGGCAGTCGCGCTAGTGATGTCGGCGGCGTCATTCCTGTTTACCACGACGAACACGGCGGTCGAAGCCCTGGCGTACTCCGCGCTGTTCGGCTTCGGGTTGGGCGGCATGCTTACCGTGCCACCGGTCGCCTACGCGGATTATTACGGCAGGCGCTCGCTTGGCACGATTCGTGGCATAACGGAGCCGTTCACCACATTCGGCCAGGCGGTCGGCGTGATGATTCCGGGGCTGGTCTTCGACTACATCAGCGACGAAAGTTACATGCCGTTCTTCATCGCGGCGGGCTGCATCGGCATCGTAACCGCTATAATCTCGCTGTTCGCCACGCCACCACGCCGCAAGGCGACAGACTAGCGACTTATTCATCCCATCAATATGCCCATCGATGTGAGTTAGAACTTGGCTGATTCACGCAAGCGTTCAAGAAACTTTGGCGCGGTAGTCTTAGCCGCGGGGACGGGCACGCGCATGAAATCGCGCACGCCAAAGCCACTGCATCAAGTCTGCGGCAGGCCGATGTTGCTGCTCGTAATGGGCGCCGTCAGGAATGCAGGCATCGACGACATCACGCTTGTCGTGCCGCCGGACGATAAACCTTTCCGCGATGCGCTGGGCAATACGACACGATTTTCCAAGCAGTCCGAGCCGCTTGGCACAGGACACGCGCTGCTACAGGCGCAAGACGCGATGCGCGGCGCAGACAATGTACTGGCGCTCTATGGCGATGTTCCCCTGATTCGCGCATCGACCCTTGCCGCTCTGATACAACGGCACATCGACAGTGACGCGGTCGTTACCCTCATCACATCGCAGGTCGCAAACCCGAAGGGCATGGGGCGCATCGTGCGCGACGATAACGGCAGCATTCGCGCAATCGTCGAGGAGCGAGATGCGGACAAAGAGACACGCGCAATAAGCGAGGTGAACAGCGGGTTTTACTGCTTCCGCACGGACTGGCTGTGGGACAATCTTGCGAATCTGACGCCCGCGCCGAACGGTGAACTTCTGCTGACGGACATCATCGGAGCGGCAACGGCGCAAGGCTTGCTTGTGGCATCAATCGCATCGGACGGCGCATCGAACGATCCGCACGAGACGATGGGCGTGAACGACCGCACACAGCTCGCGCAGGCTGAAGCCGTAATGCGCCGCCGCATCAACGAGTGTATGATGCTAGATGGTGTAACTATGCCGGATGCGGCGAGCGTGTACATCGACTGCGGCGTATCGATCGGGCAGGACACGATCGTGCTGCCCAACACGCATATCAAGGGCGAGACGGTCATCGGCAGCGGTTGCACTATCGGGCCAAGCGCCATAATCGAGAACGCGACCATCGGTGACAACTGCGAGATATTGTCGTCTGTGGTGCGCGATTCAACGCTGGCGGCCGGCGTAGATGTCGGGCCGTTTAGCCACATACGTGGCGGCGCGCGCATCGAGAGCGGCGTACATATCGGCACATCGGCTGAGGTGAAGAACAGCCGCATCGGTCGCGGCACGAAGATGGGGCATTTCAGCTACGTGGGCGACGCCACGCTAGGCGAATATGTAAACATCGGCGCCGGCGCGGTGACCTGCAACTTCGACGGCAAATCCAAGCACGAGACCGTCATCGGCAGGAACGCATTCATCGGCAGCGACACGATGCTAGTCGCGCCGGTAAACGTAGGGGATGGCGCGTCAACGGGCGCGGGGTCAGTCGTTACTAAGGATGTGCCGGACAATGCGCTGGTGGTTGGTGTACCGGCGCGGGAGCGGTGATTACGCGGTAGATGTAAATTTGCGGTGATAGTGTCTGACAGCAGGAGCAATGCGCGAGCGCTTTGACTGTGGCGACGGCTTGGTCTGATGCAGCTTTGGCGGGAGTTCAGAGGCTCTTCACCAGCAGCCTAGCCTTCCCATATCGGGTACAAAAGCAAATGCATATCCCTATAGCGTATCAAGGGGGCTGGAATTCAAGCCGTCGTCTAGCCTATGACCGACAAGACTCCACAGACGCCAGCGGACGCTATTGAGGCATATAAGAGAAGGTGCCTTGCTCGTGGCAAAAGCTTGCCTTGAATGCTTTGAGGGAACTTTGACGCGCGCTTGGAAGGGGCATATGCCATCGTCAACTCAATTGACAATTTCCTCGGAGCAGTTACGCGCTTCAAGCCGAAATATAAGCAATCGGAGTAGTAACGACTGAAAGCCCTCTGTCAGTTCTGTTGACGGAGGGCTTTCTCTTTTACGTTATGCCTGTTGTGGCGGGGAAGGAATTACTTCTCTTCTACCACGGACAGAGGCGCGGTTACGGATGCTTGCATACCGCCGACGGGCTGACCCATCGCTTCTATGGTGTACACATCCGGATCCAGCCCTATCGCTGCGTCGAGTGAGAGTGCGCCGAAGCTATTGGCTGGGCCGCCAACTAGCACCCTGTCATCGCCGCCGGACGCACCGGACGCTACGACTGTTACGAACTCGCCAGGCATGAAGCCTGCGACCATAACCGTAACCGTGCCGTCAATCTCCACGATGTTACTGCTGAGCGCAATGCTAGGTGCGGAGGCAATGCCGCCGGAGCCTACAACCCTGATGGGCACGCTTGCCCTGCTGCCGTCTGCGCCGCTCGCGTAGATTGCGAGGCTATTGGAGCCGCCGTTGGAGGCTTCCATCACACGGGCACCAGTGTTGCCACGGAACGCCGCGCCGAGGTCATCAACCGTGAAGGTGAAGTTGCCTCCCGGGTTCGCCTGAGTCTGCGCCCGAGTGCCGCCGCCTAGGAATGGCTGCAAGTTCCCGTCAACTATCAGGAGCAGTGCGACCGGCTCATTCGGCTGGAAGCCGGAGCCATCTACGGTCAGCGATCCGTTCACGGATACGAGGTCGGAGTCAAGAGCGAGCGCCGCCTGAGGCGAAACGCCGTCCACACCGGCGGGACCCGGAGGGCCTGGAGGACCGGCAGGACCTGGAGGACCAGGATTGCCGGGGTTGCCAGGATTACCGGGTAGGCCGGAGATGCCCGGAAGACCGGGAACGCCCTGCAGACCGGGCAAGCCGGGAGCGCCGGAAATGCCAGGAAGTCCCGCGGGACCCTGCGGACCCTGCGGACCTGCTGTGCACGCTAATAGAAGAACCACTGAGATGGAAAGCAGCAGAGTAAGTATTTTACCCTGCGAAGGGAAACGGTACGTCATTTGACCCCCTCTTCTTATAAAAGTCCTACGCTTGATATTTATCGAAGTATATCAGATTTATCGTCAATTCTGTCCAACATCACGAGCGTCTTTTGCGATGCTCAACAGCGATAGCAATGATAGTCCCGCCGTGTAGCCTTGTCAATACCTTGACGACCCTTTGTCAATCTCCAGCCGGTGCGCGGGCATTCATCGGTAACTCGCGCTGTGTGAATATGCCTGCGCCCTTAACACTGACGACAATGCTATCCATACTCGGCGAAAAGTTCAAGCATTTTCATGAACTGATATTTGAAGATTGTTCAATTTGGACACCCCCGAAACCGCGTTTCGACTCGCCGTGTGCCATAACTGCGTCGGTGATCGAACCAGTTGCGGGCGTTCCAAAGTAGAATCGTAGGCGGGTTCGTGAATGGACGGTTCTGAACGACTTCACCACTCACCGCGCCATCATTGTCATGATGAGCCATCGCAAACTGTCGTTCCGAGCAGAGCGAGGAATCTTAAATTGCCGCACTTCCTTGTTATGCCAGCCGGCAACTGCTATATTTGGGGTATGCCCCCGTAGCTCAGCGGATAGAGCACTGGCCTCCGGAGCCAGGTGCGTGGGTTCGAGTCCCTCCGGGGGTACCACCGCCCACACTGCCCTTATGATGTCGCGCCGTCTTCCTGCCACTTGTGCGGCGAGTCTATGAACCTGTCGAAGCCGCATTCTACGCATAGCGCTTGATAGTCTGACTTTCTTGCGCCTTGCCACTCCAAGCATTGCAACGATTCGCTGATTGGCACATCAAGGCGCAGCGTGGCGAGTTGCTTGTACAGCGCCGCTAATTCCCGCTTCTCGGACAGATTGCGCGCCAATGTGTTGCCGCCGCGCACCTTGATGTCCCACTCGCTAGCATCGTTGGGGATTTCTTCGATGTGCTTGTAGCGTTGCAACACCTGCGCGGTGGATTTGGCGCCCCAACGTGGTACGCCGGGTATGCCGTCCGCGGAGTCTCCGACTAGCGCGAGATAGTCAGGTATCGACGCGGGCGACACGCCGAACTTATCGATGACACCCGCTTCGTCTATCACTTGGTCACGCCGCCTGTCTAGGCTCACGACATTGCTTCCGCGCACGACCTGCGCCAAGTCTTTGTCCGGCGAGCACATCACCACCTGCTCCACGGCGGGGTCGTCCGCCCACCGGCACGCCGCTGTTGCTATGGCGTCGTCCGCCTCAAACTCCATCATTCGCCAGACGACCAGCCCCAGCGTACTCGCCACGCGCTCCGCCAGCTCGAACTGCGCCCTCAAGTCCTTCGGCGTGTCTTCGCCCGTCTTGTAGCCGGCGAACAGGTCGTTCCTGAACGATAAAATCTCACTGTCGAAGGCGCAGGCGATATGCGTAACATCGTCTTGGCGCAGCAATGATAGCAGCGTCTGCAATAGACCACGCGCCGCGCCGGTCGGCTGATCGGCGGGACCGGTTGACTTGGGCATGGCGAAATAGGCGCGGAAGAGTTCGTAGGTGCCGTCGATTAGGTGGATTTTCATGGGATATGTCGTGTGTTGTGTATCGGGATTGATTGGGTGTGATGTATGGGACTTGGGATTATTTTGCACCCATCCTATCGCAATGGCGCGTGATGCTCCCTACCGCATCGAGGTTCACCGCTAACGCGCCGTTAGTCTTTCCTCTCTGCCTGCGGCTTCATCTACGGCTAACGCTTCTGCGGCGCGCGTGTTCTCGTCAATCTTGGTCCTGATGGCTTGGCCTGCCCTGTCCCAATACTCGCGGTTATCGGTTACGAACCTGTGAGACTCGAAGTAGTCGTCCAGCAAGCCGTTGACCTGCGGGATGACATAGCGGGCAACCATGTCCCAGCTTCTGCGCGTGTTCTCGCGATTCGCCCAGTCATGGACGAACCCGATGACGCAGCCGAAGCCGCCCGTAATCTCCATCATTTCGCGTATTCTGGCGACGAGGTCGTCGGGTGTGCCAATGACTGCGGTGCTAAGCTCGGAGAAGGCGACGCCGTCCACGGCTTCATCGGGAGTATCGTAGATGGTGCCGACGCCGCCGGCAAGCGTGCCGATGGTGTATTCGTTATTGTGCCGCATCAAGCCGTGCTTCGCCTGTTCACGCGCTTCCTTTCTCGTCTCAGCGATGTGCCAGTTCAGCACGATACGCCAGTTCTTGCGGTCAACCGTGTTGCCGTGCTTGGCGGCGGACTCTTCGGCAAAGCTCCACTGCAGGGGCAGCGCTCTGATGCCGTCCTGTGTCAGCGAACCGATGGAGAGCACTCCGGCGCGGTGCTTGCCCGCAAGCGTCATACCGGACGGGCTCACGATTGACGCAACGGCGAACTCCATGTCCTTTTGCAGTGGCTTGAGTTGGAGCTTGGCATCTCGCAGCTTGAACCACTCGGATTCGTAGCTGAAACGCTCGTGCGACTCGAAGAGGCGGCGGATGATGCCCATTGCTTCGTCCTGCCTGTCGCGCAGCAGCATGGGGTCTATGCCGAGCGTGTGGGCGTCTGATGGAAGTGCGCCGGGGCCTGATCCGAATATCACGCGACCGCGAGACTGGTGGTCAAGTTGCACCATGCGCTGCGCCACCATGAAGGGATGATGATACGGCAGCGAGACAACGCCCGTGCCGAGCTTGATGCGCTGCGTGCGTTCCGCCGCCGCAGCGAGGAACAGCTCAGGGGATGCGATTATCTCCCAGCCCGTAGAGTGATGCTCGCCGCACCAGAACTCATCGTAGCCAAGATGGTCAAGCAGATCGACCAGCTCAAGGTTGCTCTGAAACTGAAGCGTAGGGTTTTCGCCGATGGGATGGTGTGGCGCCAAAAAAGCGCCGAATCGCAAGTTAGCCAAGTGAGATTCCTCCTGTTGCCGCTGTGTGGTTGCAATTCTTATGATTCTAGTATTGCGTATCATACAACATACGGCGAATCAACATCTCAACTTGAAACGATGGCGTTTCCTTCTAGGTGTTCAAGAGTGTTTTGCTACCGTTCGTGGTGAGCGCTTCAGCAAGTTCAGCATAGGCTCTGTCGAACCACGCGCCCCGAGTTCTCGTCCTTCGACAGGCTCAGGACGAACGGGGTTCTTATTCAAACCACCTGAATGGAAACGCTATCCGAATTGACGGCACTATTCTCACTAAGTCGATAATCTGCTATAATTCAGTAGTTCGCTTGACTGGTGATGACGCGCGGCGTATTTCCAGGGCGGTTAGCTCAGATGGTTAGAGCGCTTGCTTCACACGCAAGAGGTCGGAGGTTCGAGTCCTCCATCGCCCACCATCTGACGCAGATGACCGGATGGCGAAGTGTCAGCAGCGTGCCGAAGTGGCGGAACGGAAGACGCGCTACGTTCAGGACGTAGTATCCTTACGGATGTGTGGGTTCGAATCCCTCCTTCGGCACCAGAACCAAGTTCCGTATTCGCCAGCAGGAGTCCCTACTTCAAGCGCTTGTAGCTCAGTTGGATAGAGCGCAGCCCTGCGGAGGCTGAGGTCGTGGGTTCGAGTCCCGCCAAGCGCGCCACTCCCTTCTTTAACCGCAATTCCGCCCGCACACAGGCCGCCACATCTCGATGGCGCGCACCGCACGGGCGATTAGCTCAGATGGTTAGAGCGCTTGCTTTACACGCAAGAGGTCAGAGGTTCGAGTCCTCTATCGCCCACCATTTTCCACTTCCGTTGTCCTTACAGTCTCACTTGTCGCGCTTTAACTTGACACGCCCTGTTGTCAAGATACAATTGCCAATGGTTTCGATACTGAAAGCAATTGAAAGCAATAGGGAGCGAGCAAATGCCGTTTTATACTAAGGGCGACGTTACTATCCACTATGAAGAGGCCGGTTCGGGATTCCCACTGCTGGTTACACCGGGCGGAGGACTGAACTCCACAATCGCGGGCTGGCCAGGGCAGGTGTTCAACGCGATGGACGAGTTCAAGGACGACTTCCGCTGCATCACGATGGATCAGCGCAACGCGAACGGCGGCGAATCCACCGGGCCGGTGCAGATCGAAGACCCCTGGGGCGCCTTCGCGGACGACCAGTTCGGACTGATGGACCATCTCGGCATAGACAAGTTCGCCTTCATGGGCTTTTGCATTGGCGGGCCGTTCGCGATGAAGCTCATCGAGCGCGCGCCGGAACGCATCGCCGCCGCTGTGCTATGCCAGCCGGTCGGGCATTCCACTGAAACGCCCGATGCCATGTACGACTCCGGGCACGACGTCTGGGGGCCCGAGTTGTGCGCCAACCGCGATGACGTAACGATGGAAATTGTCCATCAGTACCTGCACAACCTGTATCGCATCCAGCCGGACTTTATGTACACCGTATCGCGCGAGTTCGCGACTACCTGCGAGACGCCGCTGCTGGTGATGCCTGACGACACGCCATCGCACGCTCTTGAACCCGCGATGGCGATGGTCGCGCTCGCGCCAAACGCCGAATGCACCGCCTACCCATGGAAGGAAGACGAAGCCTCGAAAACGCAAGCGATAGCGCAGGTTCGCGCCTTCCTGAACCGCAATCAGCCGTAAGCGCAACCATACTGAATCATGCCTTCCCCCAATCAAGGGGGAGGGAATTCACCTACCTATCCTGTAAATCCTGTTAATTGGTACTTGAAGTAACGACAGGAGGACACGCAGATGACGCAGCAACTTCGCCCGAACGACGCTCGGCTGGGTTGGCACGGCGCAATATCCTTTGATGACACGGACGACTGGCGTATGCCGTGGCGCTTGCCGTATGACGAGCTTGCGCTGTTCCCGGCGGACGCGCTGCGAGAGCGTGCGGCGATGCCCGCGGGCGTACGGCTCGCGTTCCACAGCGATACGGAAATCGTCGCGGGGAATGTCGTGCCACAGCCTGCCGATCCTGAAGGCGAGTACATCGGCATCGATCTGTACTGCGACGGCAAGTTCGTTGGCAGCCGCGAGATGGTGGAGCAAGCGGAGTTCCGCTTCGATGGTTTGACGGTAGGCGACAAGCTTCTCGAACTTTGGTTGCCGCAGCACGCTGAGTTTAAGCTGCGCTCACTCACAATATCCGACGGCGCGAGTATCCGCCCATACGATGATACGCGACCGAAGTGGGTAACATACGGCAGCTCCATCACGCACTGTCGCGCGGCGGGCAGCCCCAGCAACACTTGGCCCGCATTTGCGGCGCGAGAGCGCGGGCTGAACCTGACCTGCTTGGGCTACGGAGGCAACTGTCACTTAGAGCCGATGGTCGCCCGTATGATGCGCGACTTGCCAGCGGACTTCCTGTCGATGAAGGTCGGCATCAACATCTACGGCTCGGACAGCCTTAGCCCGCGCACATTCCAATCGGCAATCATCGGCTTCGTGCAAATCGTGCGCGAAAAGCACCCGGACACGCCGTTCGTGGTCATATCGTCAATCTACTCGCCGGGCCGAGAGGATACGCTAAACGGCGTCGGTTTCACGCTAGACGACATGCGAGAGGAAGCCGCAGCAGCAGTCTCTGCCATGCAGGGCAGGGGAGACCGCAACCTTCACTATGTCAGCGGACTAGAGCTATTCAACGCAGATTTAGCGCACCTGCTTCCCGACGACCTGCATCCGAACGCCAAAGGCTACAAGATCATGGGGCAGAACTTCGCGGACAAGGTAGCGGCTAAGTACTTCAGCCTGCCCGCGTGATTCTCTGGCATCCCATCAAGGGCAATTTCGGGCAATTGCTACGAGTCGTTACGCCTTATAGCAAGCCGCCAAATGCGCATCTTCGCCTTCCAACGGCGGGTGCACATTGTCGCGGCAGAAGTCGTCGGCTATTGGGCAGCGGTCATAGAAGCGGCAGCGGGGCGGTGGGTCGATGGGCACGGAAACGCCGCTCTTAATGCTCACCGGAGCGCGCGATACGCCCGGCTGCGGCACCGGCACGGCGGACAGTAGCGCGCGCGTGTACGGATGGCGCGGACTTTGCAGCACGCTCTCGGTCTCTCCAATCTCCACTATCTTGCCAAGATACATCACCGCTATCCGATCGCACATGTAGCGCGCGACCGCCAAGTCGTGCGTGATGTACAAGTAGCTGATGCCGAGCCTGCCTGCGAGGTCTTCCATCAGCCGCATGACGCCCGTTCTGACAGACACATCGAGCATTGATGTAGGCTCGTCCGCGACGACGAACGCAGGCTCTACGACGAGCGCCCTCGCGATTGCGACGCGCTGCCGCTGACCGCCGGATAGTTCATGAGGATGGCGGAACAGGAAGGCGTGCGCAGGCGTCAGCCCGACCATTTCGAGCATATGCGACACCGCGTCCATGCGATCGATGTGATTGCCCATTCCCTGCGTCCGGAGCGGCTCCGCTACTGTGTCGAAGATTGTGCGGCGCGGGTTCATGGACTCGTATGGGTCTTGGAATATCATCTGCGCTCGTCTGCGGAATGCCTTGAGCGCCTTACCCGACAGCGTGGCGATGTCCGTTGGTTCGCCCGCGCCGTCGTCGAAGATGATATGTCCGTCCGTCGGGTCGGTCAGGCGCACTAACAGTCTGCCGGTCGTTGTCTTGCCGCAGCCGGATTCGCCGACAAGCCCTAGGCTGTCGCCCCTACCCAGCTCGAAGTTCAGCCCGTCAACGGCATGCACGAAGCTGTGGCTGCGCTTGAGCCAGTTCCCGCTTTCGACGGGGAAAAGCTTAGTCAGCCCTTCTGCTTTCAACAGAGCGCTGTCGTCGTTGCTGTGTGATTTCCGGGGGAGCGTTGTCATATTTCGCTTGCCGTCTTTTGCCGGATAGTGTATGCCTTGAGACTGATGCAATGCTTGTCGCCGTAATGGACTGTCTGCGTTTGCTTGCAGGTCGCTAATCTCCCGGCGGATTCCAGCAGTATGCCCAGTGCTCGTCCACTTGCACTAGCGGCGGCGCAGTCGTTGCACACTCTTCGGTTGCGTATAGGCAGCGCGGGTGAAAGCGGCAGCCGGACGGCGGATCGAGCAGGTTTGGCGGCTCGCCGCTGAGCGTTGCCAGTTCGCGCTTTTCGCCGGTTACGCTGGGGAATGCCGACATCAGCGCGCGCGTGTATGGGTGGATAGGCGTGTTGAAGATTTCGGATACGCTGCCGAACTCCACTATCTTGCCCGCGTACATCACCCCGACCACATCACTCACTTCGGCGATCACCGCCATGTCGTGCGATATGTAAATCATCCCCATATCCAACTCGCGCTGCACGTTCTTCATCTCGCGCAGGATACGGTCTTGCACGATGACATCGAGCGCCGTCGTCGGCTCATCGGCGATGATTAAGTCCGGTTCGCAGGCGAGCGCCATCGCGATTATCGCGCGCTGCTTCATGCCGCCGCTGTATTCGTGCGGGTATCGCGGGATGAATGCCGTGTCGAGGTTTACTAGGTCGTACAGTTCGCGCACGCGCTCTACGGACGCGGCAGGCGCGGATTCGACATGATACTCCAGCGCCTCGATTATCTGTTCGCCGACGCGGTACACGGGATCGAGTGAGTTCATCGCCGCCTGAAAGACCATCGACACGCGCGCCCATCGGTATTCGCGCATTTCGTCTTCGGACAGCGGCACAAGGTCAAGTCCGTCTAGCACTATGCTGCCTGCCGATATTCGGGCGCTCTCCGGCAGTATCTTCAGCAGGCTGAGCGCGATGGACGACTTGCCGCAGCCCGATTCTCCGACGAGCCCGAACCCCTGCCCGCGTTCTACCGAGAACGACACGCCGTCCACAGCTCGCACTTCTCCCTGCCGCGTGTAGTAGCTCATGGTCAAGTCTTCCACTTGCAAGAGCGCGCGGCTGCCGGTGTTGCGGTCGTCGCTATTGTCGTTGTGCGGCTGATTCGCTGTCTGCGTCATGTGCGCCTTAACCTTGGGTTGACCACTTCGTCAAGCGAGCGCCCGACGAGATAGAACGACGAGCATAGCAGCGTAATCGAAAGGCTCGCGGGGAATATCAGCCACCAGTATTCGGTTACTTGCAGCAGGTAGCCCGCCGATTCGGTCGTGTGAATCATCAAGCCCCAGCTCATTCGCACATCCAGCAAGCCTAGGAAACTGAGTATCGCCTCGGAAAATATCGCGCCGGTTACGGTGAACATCATGTACAGGAACGACAGCGGCAGCAGGTTCGGCACAATATGCACGAAGATAATGTGGAATGGCCCCCCGCCCGCGATTCGCGCCGCGTCGATGTACGGCTTGACGACGATGGACAGCGCCTGCGATTTCAGCACAACGCCCGTGCCGCCGAAGCCGGAAAGTATGCCGATAATCAGCGCAAGCTCGAAGTGTTCAACGCCAATCAGCGCGCTCAGCACGATAAGCACACTGATGCCGGGCATCATTATCATTATGTCCGCGAGCCGCATCAGCAGCATATCCACGACGCCGCCAAAGTACGCCGCCACCGCGCCCACGGTCGTGCCTATGGTCACGGTAACTATGGCGGCGAGCAAGCCGAGCAGAAACTCCGCGCGCGCGCTGAACATCAGCTGGCTCAGTATGTCCCTGCCGAGAGGATCCGTGCCGAGCAGGTGCGTCCGGCTAGGCGGCGCGGGTTGTCGCACTTCGTCGAACGAATAGCCGACAACCGGGTCGTACACGCTCGGCTCCCAGACGGTGTTCATCAGAAGTGGGTGGGACAGCGCGAGCAGTGCGTAGAATGCGATGATGACAATGCCTATCAAGCCGACCCGCGTCCCAATGAAGATAGACCAATTTTGCCGGACGGTGCGCGTTGCCAAGATGACGCGCGCCTTCCACACAGAGTCCGTGTATGCCGGGGCGTCACTGGTGTGCGGTGTGTTCTGCACGGCTGCTAATACCTGATTCTGGGGTCGAGATATACATATAGAATGTCCGCGGCGAGATGCGCCACCAGCACGAATATGCCCACGAACACGAACGCGCCAACGGCAAGCGGCAAATCTTCGGACACGGCGGCGGCGACCAGCGTCTGTCCCATGCCGGGCCAGGAAAATATAGATTCGATGATGACGCCGCCGTCTATGGCGAACGCAAGGCTGAATACGAAGCTGGTAACGACCGGCAGCAGCGCATTCCGTGCCACATGCTTGTCTCGCACCTGATTTTCTGGCAAGCCCTTGGCGCGCGCCGCCAGCACATAGTCTTCGCGCATCGTCTCAAGCATGCTATTGCGCGTCAGCAGCATCGTGCCGGCGAAGCTGATGAGCGTCAGCGTGATTACGGGCAGCGCCATGTGCTTCACGATGTCGAACGCGAGGTGGCTCACGCCGCTCGCCATCCACACGCCCGCGATGGCGGCTGTCGCGACGGCGATTGCGCCAACCTGTATCAGCCGCGCATTTCGCACGCGTCGCTGCGTGGTGAACAGGAAGGCCAGAAACACCACGATGGACAGCACGATGGCGGTGATTATCATGCGGTTGAACACCGTGTTCGCGTCAATCGGCGAGTCCCGCCATAAGACGGGATCGAGAAACTTGCCTATGGGGAACCAGCCCGCCTTGAATGCGAACAGCCATATCATCATAAGCCCGAACCACGGCGTAAACACGGTGTAAAGCGTAACGCCGCTTATCGTGGACGCGTACTCTGTCCATGTTCCCCTACGCCAAGCGATTATCTTGCCTAGCCCGAAGCCCAAATAGAACGAAATCACGGATGCGGTGATGAACAGCACCAGTGTGCGCGGCAGCCGTTCAGCGATGACATCGGACACGCTGCGCGGGTAGTGGCTGAACGACACGCCGAAGTTGCCGGTCAGCGTGTTGCTCACATGCCGCAGATACTGCTTCCATAGCGGTTCGTTGACACCGAACAGTTCTCGCAATTCCTCGCGTGTCTCGGGCGGCAGGTCAGGGTTGAGCGCGTATGTGTTGCTCACATCGCCCGGCTGCGCATTCACGATGAAGAACACGATGGACAGGAAGACGAATAGCGTCAGCAGTATCTGCGCCAGCCTTTTCAGTATGTACTTTGCCATGTGTTGGCTGCTTTACTTTATCAGCGCCGCCGTCTGCAATCCGCCCAAGCCGGTCAGCCCACCAAACACCGTTGTGTACGGATACTCGACCCTAGATGGACGGTATGTGTCCAGCTTGGGTATCGTGAACAGCGGTATGTACGGCAGGTCGTCCGCGAGCATTTCCTGAATGCGGAACATCTTGTCGCGTGCCTCATCGACGCTAGTCTCGGACAGCAGCGAGAACGACAAGTCGTCGAATTCCGGATTGGCATAACCGCCCCAGTTGTGGCCGCCCTCTTCGTTCTCCGGTGCGTGGCGAGAGTGAAAGAAGCTCTCCACATAGTCTGGGAACAGCGACAGACCCCAGCCCAGAATCCAGATGTCCAAGTCTTCCTGCACGGTGTCGCTGAATAGCTCAGCCACCAGCACATTGAAGCCGACGAGATTGGCGCGCGCCGGTATGCCGAGGTCGTTCAGCCAGCGCTCTATCCATATCGCGAATGTCGCGCGCAGCGGGTCATAGCCCGGGCTTGGCGCAATAATTTCGATTGGCTGCATTTCCGAACCGTCCGGCATTCGCAGCCCTTGCGCCTGCACTTCGACGAAATTGCCGTCTTCGCTCATCTGTGGCTCTTGTTCGTAGGTGAATCCGGCTTCTTTCAGCAGCGCGACTGCCTTTTCCAAGCGCTCGGTGCGGGTCATTCCCTTGCCCAACTGCGGCACATCGGCGTTGTGCCAGAACGCGTTGCCCTCCGGCACGACTGAGTACATCGGAATGGTGGAGTCTTGCAGCACGGTCTGTGATACGAACTCCTTGTCGATGATGGTCGCTATCGCCTGACGGAAGCCCTTGTAGCTCATCGGCTCCTTGCGCGTGTTGAAGCCCATGTAGAACATGCCATTGTCCGCGTTGGTGACGATAGACAGGTCATCAGCCGCGCGGATGCGATCCTGAAAGCCCTTTTCCACGCCGAGCGGGTTGAACAGGTAGTCAATGTCGCCGTTGGTCAGCGCGAGAATCGCCGCGTCCTGGTTGCCGTATATGCTGAACAGAGCGGTGTCCACATGCGGACCGATTTCGTATTCAAGTGTCTTATCTCCTCCAGGCTCGCCGTAGAATGACGCTTCGTAGCCGATATTCGGGATAGTCTCGGAGTACGCGCCGTTGGCATACTCGGTGACTACAGCCCCTTTCCAGCTATAGTTGACGTCGGCATCGTTCTCGAAGAATGCGCCTGGTTCCCACTTGCTAAATACGAATCCGCCGGCAGTAGGCTCGCCGTCCGGCACATAGGCGAACAGCGCTTCGATGCTCTGCTGCACATTGTCCAGTGCCTTCACATCTTCAATAACCGGACTCCAGTAATGTTCCGGCATTATCGGCATAAAGCCCAGCCCGAACTGCCATACGCTCAAGCCTGGTGTCTGTGGATTGCCTTCGTCGTCCATCGCCTTGAACAATACCTTGACGCGATGGTCGTCGATCTTCTCCACGCCTTCGACAAATGCGCGATCAACGGCGCTTCCCCAGTCCGCGCCGAGCTGCATGTCGAGCACGGTGTTCACTGTGAAGACGAAATCGTCCGCCGTCATCGGCTCGCCGTCGCTCCACTGGATGCCTTCTTTCAGCGGCACTTCGGCAGTCCAAAGTTCAGTGCCGTTCACCGTTTCTTTGGTAAGCTCGGTCGGGAAGTCGGATGCGACGACCGGCACCCAGTCAAAGCGCTGGTCGGAGTAGCCGTAGAGCGATGCAGTATTGCCTGCCAGCACATAACCCGTCCACACCGAACCACCCGGTCCGCCGTAGAAGTTCCAGTAATTTCTGGTAATCGGCTCGGAGAACAAGCCCATCTGGTAGATGGGTGGTCCTGCGGTAGAATCATCGTCGTCGGATGGTTCCGGCTCCGTCATGACTTCGACAATCTTCTCCACTTCGATTATCTTCTCTACCTCGACCTCCTTGGGCACTTCCACTTCCTTCTCGACGATCTTCTCCACTTCGACTGGCACTTCTACTTCTTTGATGACTTCGACAGTCTTGACGACCTCGACCGGCTCGTTCGAGCAGGCGACAGCCGCCACGACGAGAAGCAGCGTTAGGGGGAGAGCAAAGCGCGCCCAATTGGCAAATGACAGCATTAGTCAACATCCTCACGAGTGGATAGTCATTCCGATAGATGCACTATACCACTTATTGTATAGTAAATGTCAATTCCAACTTGAATATAGTGGGTACAAGCACAATGGACAGGACAAACAGGATAATAATCCTGCTAATCCTGTCCATCGATTGATGTAAAGTAGGGTGTCGCTAGTCGAGTGTCGCGGTGTATTCGCGCTTGACCAGATCCCAGTCAATCTGGTAGCCCAGACCCGGCTCGTTTGGCGCGTGCACCACGCCGCCGGACATGTCGATGTCTTCGACCAAGCCGTACATGTTCGCACCTGTGCAGGGGAAGAACTCGAAGAACTCACAGTTTGGCACGGCCATTGTGATGTGTAGGTTCGCCACATTGTTCAGCGAGTTGCCGCCGTGGTGCACTTCGCATTTCATATTGAAGCCTTCGGCGAGGTGGCACAGGCGAATCATCGGAGTGATGCCGCCGGTAACCGCGACATCGCCGCGCAGTATGTCCGTCGCGTACTGCGTAATCCACTGCGTCATGCCGTAGTACCTACCCGGCGCGTACTCGGTGGACATGATGGGGATGTCCAGTTTCTGGTGCAGCTTGACATAGTTGTAAATGTCCTCTTCCACCAGCGGGTCTTCGTACCAGTAGAAGTTCAGGTCTTCGATGGCGCGGCCGACGCGCATCGCGTCCTCATATTGGTACATCCACATGGAGTCGAGCATCAACTTCATCTCGTCGCCGACCGCTTTGCGAACTTCCTTGCAGATTTCGATGTCGAACTGTGGGTTGCCGTGCGGGTGAATCTTGTGCGCGGTCCAGCCGTCCGCTTTGAATCGCAGCGCCTCTTCGACATACTCGTCGGTCGTCTCCCACCAAGCGGTGGATGAATACACGGGCACGGACTCTTTGCAAGTGCCAAGCATCCTATGGATAGGCTGACCGGCAATCTTGCCGTTGATGTCCCACAGGCAGATATCGATAGCGCCGATAGCGTTCGTGGACACGGAGCGGTTGCGCTTCCACATGTCCCACCATATTGCGCCAATGTCCTGCGGATTGCGTCCCAAGAGCATCGGCTTCAGGAACTCGATAAGTGCGGGAGCATAGTGGTTTGCGCCGACGCTGGACGAGCCTAGGAATGCGTTGCCGCTGATGCCTTCGTCCGTCTCAACGGTTACGATCCCCAGCTGCCGCGTATCGCCGAAGTGAGTCCGCGCGTTGGTCTTCCAAGGCTCGGACTTCCAGTTGAACATCTCTACCTTGACATTGGTAATTTTCATATATGCGCACCTCGATGCAATGACTTATGGGACTATGACCTGTGAGAATAACGCAGACAAGGTTACCACATCAGTCAAATGGTGTAATTTCCCCGCCAATGCCTGACAAGCGGGCGCCGGCGGGTGTACAATTGTGTATGTGCCCCTGTAGCTCAGGAGGATAGAGCAACGGTTTCCTAAACCGTGTGCCCCGGTTCGAGTCCGGGCAGGGGTACCACCTCATTCAAGTTCGCGTCTGCCGCTAGTCCAGCCACGATGTGATACTTTGCGTTGCGCTGCGTCTTGATGCCGGCTCGTTCGCCGGCTCGCCGATGAACAGCGCGCCAACCATCTCCCAGTCGTCGCCTGCGCCGAATGCTTCGGCGAGTTGCGGGTGCTTCGTGACCGACCCTGTGCTCCAATCAACCACCAGACCTTCGGCGACCGCGGCGAGCGCCATGTTTTGCACGGCGCAGCACACGGAGGCATAGTTTTCCTGCGTAGTCTCGTCGTCCCCGCCGGGCACGCTGTACGCGTAAATCAGCGCGGGCGCGTCCAGCACGCGGCGCTTGCTGTCGTCCGCCGACCGCTGCTTCTGCTCCGGATTCGGGTTGGTGACCTTATTGTACGCAACCTGCCACGCCAGCTCGGCGACTCTTTCGCGCGCGGCGCTGCCTTTTCCCAGCACGAAGAAGCGCCATGGATTTGTCAGCCGATGGTTCGGAGCCCAGATAGCCGTGTCCAGCAGGCGCTCCAGCACCTCGCGCGGCACTTCCTTGTCGGTCATATCGTGGGTCGTCCGCCTGCTGTAGATGGCGTCGTACACCGAAGTTGGTGTGTCCGGTACCGCCACATCGCTGCTGTCAATCATGTCTGTAGTCATGTAGCTTCTCTCCTTCCTAAGAAGTCCTTATCGTGTGCTGACTTCGTCGCGTCAACCGCGCCATTTGATGCCTGCCGCTTCATATCATATAGGTATTGCGCACGCAGCACAAAATCTGCGTGTATTTATTGTACTACCGCTTGACCTCCCTATTCCATCATACCCAGTTTGTGTGCAGCCGTCTTATGTTCGTAATCTGTAGTACTTCGAGTGATTAATCTATATTAAGTAAGTAGTATGTCCATTAGGAGCAAAGCGAACCATATAACCGAACAGTAGATTATGTTCAAACCAATGGTATGAATATGCACAAGCCAATAGCGTGTGTATGTCCAAGCCAATGCTACATGTCATGCATGCAGTTGCCCGATGCTGTAGGCGAAATTATTTTGATATTCAATCTGGACTAGCCTCACAAATGATGTAATTATTGATGCACGGCTGACAGAAATGGTGCTTGTAAGCGCCAAAATAGCATGGCAAGAATGCCCATATAGGAGGACTAAATTGAAGCTGAGTACAACTCTAGAAGATTCTTTCAACGACCAGATTAACGCGGAATTGGAGTCGGCGTATCTGTACCTGTCTATGGCGGCGTACTTTGAGGACGAGAACCTGCCGGGCTTCGCGCACTGGATGCGTCTGCAGAACGAGGAGGAGAATTCGCATGCGATGCGGTTCTTCGACTATGTGCACGACAGGGGCGGACGCGCCACGCTGCAGGCTATCGCGCAGCCACCGACAGACTTTGAGAGCCCGCTGGATGTGATGCAGCGCACGCTTAATCATGAGCGCAAAGTTACCGCGCTCATCAACCGCATGTATCAGATCGCCATTGAGGAGAGCGACTACGCGGCGCAGGTAATGCTGCATGAGCTCATCAACGAGCAGGTGGAAGAGGAAAAGACGGCGGAAGAGATTGTCGATCATCTCAAGATTATCGACGGCGACGGCAGCGGTCTGCTGATTCTGGACGGCCGGATGGGCTCTAGAAGCGACGCCGCATAGCCGAAAAGCAGGCGGTCCGTGCCGCCACAAACCGCAAACGATCAACAATTTAGTGCGCACCGCCATAAGCCCGCGCACGCAACAATATCACGAGAGCCATGCCGCCGGTATCTAAGGCGGCGTGGCTCTCTTCTTTTGGCAGACGCTGATGTCGGGAATCTGTCAGAGTCGGTTGCCATAATTTTGTATAGACATACAATATGTATAAGTATAGCAAGACAATAAAGATAGTATTAGGCCACATTCCTATGAGTAGCTATTGACCATGTATGTACATAGCAACAGCGTACTTAAAGCACGATTAATGAGCATGTACAACGATGGATGTGAATGTTGCATGGCTATTACTTTGATGATAACTCTGCAAGGGATGATACCTTTGCCATCGTTGACTTGTCTAATTGCTAGATGATAGACTGACGATAGATTAGTGTGGAGATTGACTTAGTACTATGGCTAGAACTAATACTAAAACCAACTCTAAAATCGATACGGTATCACCATCTCGGCAGCGCCTATCTATGACGGCGGAGAACTACTTGCTGTCCATATATCGGCTGAATGAAGAGGACACAGTTGTTACTTTAACGCAGCTTGCCGAGCACCTGAAAATGCTGCCAGAAGGCGAAGGGCTAGGCACATCATTGCCAACCGTCGGCGGCATGATTCGTCGCCTAGAGAGGGAAGGATTGCTCGCGGTTGATGGTAAGAAGCAGTTGTCGCTTACGAAGAAAGGTCAGCGCAGCGCCGAGGAGATTGTGCGGCGGCACCGCCTGGCTGAGCGCATGGTCGTGGATATGCTGGACGTCGAGTTGCACCGGGCGCACGTCGAGGCGCACCTGCTGGAGCACGCCATCTCCGAGTATCTCGAAGAGCGAATAATGGAAAAGCTCGGCAATCCTACGACCTCACCGTTCGGATACCCGATCCCCGGCACCGACTATGTGCAGCCCGGCCCGTCTTTCCGCTTGAATGAAGCGCCACTCGGCAACAGATTGCAGATTGACAAAATCCCGGTGGACGACGAAGTTCTGCTGAAGCATCTGGTTCAAAATCAGGTGATCCCGGGCAACCAAATCGTGGTCAGGGAAATCAACACATCCACTGGCATAATCGCGTTCGAATGCATGGACGAGGATGTGGTAGTGGGCTACCAAGTCGGTCAGTTTATCTGGGTGCGCTCGGACGACGAGTAACAGGCACGGCAGGGATTTGCTCCCCTGTGCCCCTACTGGCGGCGGCGGTTCATGCTGCCGTTGCCATTCGTCTCGTGCTCGAACTCTGCCAGTGCGCGTATTTGCGCGGGCGTTGGCTTAATGAACGGGCGCACGGCGCGAATGCGGCCTAGTGCTTCGTCCACGCTGCATCCTTTGGAAATCAGGCACGCCGCCGCCATGCTTGGCGCGCGCCCGACGCCTGCCGTGCAGTGAATATAGACTTTGCCGCCTTCCGCTAATGCGCGTTCGATGAATGCGATGCCCTCGCGAATGTGCGCTGCCGAAATCGGGTCGTCGTCGATGGTCGGCAGATGGCAGTATCGCGTCGCGCCGTTGACGCCTAGCGTCAAGCCATGCTCTGCATCATCGAACTCCGCGCGCATGTTGACGATGTGCGTGATCCCCGCCTGCTCCAGGGCGTGCTTTCCGTTCTCGCGGTGCTGTGGTCCGACATACAGCGATTCGGTAACGCGGCTGTATTCGAGCATCGGCACGCCGGTGACCTTCGGAATGCCGCGCGCGTATGCCCAGAGCGCGGTCGTGCGCACGCCCTGCGACTTTAGGCGGTCTCGCACGGTGCGCGCGCCCTTCCCTAGCATTCTCAGCAAAACTACGCCTCGTATGTCGCCGACTCTTCGCCGATGAAACGCATCTGCTCACCGTGTTCGGTACGAATGCGTGAGATGCGCAGTTCCGCGGAAGTCAGCGCTTCGTTGCAAGTCTTCGCGAGCGTGATGCCCTCTTCGTACAGGCGCGTGGCTTCTTCTAAGGGCAGCCCGCCGGACTCCAGCTTCTGCACCGTCTCGTCTAGGCGTTTCTGCGCCTGCTCGAAGGTCAGTTCGCCAAGTGATTGGTCCCGCTTATCCTGTTCGTTGGCGTTAACTTCGCTCATTATCGCTCCTGGCGGTCGTTACTTCGGCTTCTATTTTGCCGTCGTCAAGCGTAATATCCAGAGCGTCGCCCGCTTTGACCTGTGCCCCCGCGCTAACTACGCTGCCGTCGTCGCGCCGCTGCACGATGGCGTAACCGCGCCGCAGCGTGTCATAGGGGTTCAGCGTGTCCAATCGGAGTTTCAGCCCACTTGTGCGCTCAGCGTTTAACGTGATTGTGTGCGTAAGTATGCGATGCGCGGCAGACAGGCGGTCGTCTATCCTCATTCGCATCGTGTCCAAGTCCGGCATGGCGTTTTGCAGGCGCCGGTCGAGTTGTTGCGTGCGGTCTATCCCCGCCGCGAGTTGGCGCGATATTGCTGCGTCTATGCTCTGTGCCGCGCCCACTGCGAAAGCAATCAGCTCCGCTCTGTCGGGGACAACACGCTCGGCAGCCGAGGACGGCGTAGGCGCGCTCAAGTCCGCCACATCATCGGCGATTGTATGGTCGGTTTCGTGCCCAATCGAGCTGACGACCGGCACGGGACAGGCGTATATCGCCCGCGCTACCGCCTCTTCGTTGAACGCCCACAGGTCTTCGAGTGAACCACCACCGCGCGCCACGATGATTACATCGACGCCCGGTTCGCTGCCCGCTGCCTCAATTGCCTCCGCAATCGCCGGCGCCGCGTCCGTGCCTTGAACCGGGGCCGGCGCAATCGCAAGTTCGACTAGCGGATAGCGCCGCCGAACGACATCCTGAATATCATGCCACACAGCTCCGCTGGGCGATGTTACGACCGCTATCTTCTTAGGAAAGCGCGGCAATTCGCGTTTACGGGACTCGTCGAACAATCCTTGCTCTTCCAACTGCAGTCTTAATTGCTCCAATTGCAGCTGAAGTTCGCCCACGCCTTCGGGCTGCGCGATGTCCA
The DNA here is from genome assembly GCA_009840355.1 of Chloroflexota bacterium. NCBI lineage: Bacteria > Bacillati > Chloroflexota > Chloroflexota bacterium. Next base: position 10,055 of record VXNZ01000013.1, on the reverse strand, counting down.
CGATGATTTGCAGGTCGCCGCGCTGCTCATAGATGGAAACGCGCCCATGCACTATGATTTCCGCGCCGTTCTTCAAATGTTGCATACCGCGTGAGTTGCGGAACATCACACATCCCATCGTCGCGTTTCCGTCGCGCACGCTGAAGTACGCATGGCCTGAACCGGGGCGCGCAAGGTTGGTGACCTCGCCGCTTACCCATAAGTCCCTAAGCACGGAGTCGCGCTCAAGCGTCTGCTTGGTGTACGTCGATATTTGGGAGACGGTGTATATGGTTGCCATTTCACTATGCGCGGGACAGATATTGTCCGGTGCGAGTGTCCACCCTGATTAGCTCGCCTTGGTTGATGAACAGCGGCACATTCACAACAAGCCCCGTCTGGAGCGTCGCCGGCTTAGTGCCGCCTTGCGCCGTGTCGCCACGCACTCCGGGCACAGTCTCGGCGACTTCCAAATTGACCGTAATGGGCAGTTCGATTGCGACCGGATTGTCACGGTAAAGCACGAGATCGACCTCGATTTGCTCCACCAAAAACTGCAATCCGTCCGCTATCTGCTCCGAACTGAGCGGGAATTGGTCGTATGTGTCTGTGTCCATGAAGTAGTACAGATTGTCGTCTTCGTAGATGTACTGCGCTGAGCGGCGCTCGACATCGGCGAGGGTGAAGGCGACATCGTAGCCGGAGAAGGAGCGCTCGACCTGCCTGCCCGTGGTGAGTTCGCGGAACTTGATGCGCATGGTCGGCGCGCGCTGCTGCATCTTGCGCTGTTCGTATTCGAGAACGATGAAGGGCGCGTCGTCCATTTCGATTGCCATGCCCTTTCGCAGTTCCCCGTAGTTGACGGTCATTGTGCGGACTCCTTGGGTTGAGGTCGAGTTGTATTCAGTATCCGGATTGCTAGAGTTTGTGCGAGCGGCTGGTGACGCGACACTTGCCGCCCTCCGTCACCACGCTGTCTTCGCTACGAACGCCGCCTTAGCCGGACAAGTCAAGCGAATGTCGCCTGTCAGGATTGCTTAAGTTTATCGGCGAGAAATTCGAGCGCGAAGATATAACCCTGCCAGCCAAGCCCGGCGATTTGCCCCTGCGCGATGTCGGCGATGACCGAGTGCCGGCGGAACTCTTCGCGCGCGTGGATGTTGGACAGATGCACTTCGACAACCGGCAGACGCGAGTCTATCAGCGCGTCCCGAAGCGACAACCCGTAGTGCGTGATTGCGCCTGCGTTGACCACAATGCCCTCGACATCGGGCGTCAGCGCCTGCAGATAGTCCACGAGCGCGCCTTCGTGATTCGATTGGTAGAACTCCGTATCTACCTCAAGCGCGCGTCCCTTCTCGGCAATCAGCTCTTCAATGTCCGCCAGCGTCTTGGCGCCATAATACGCCTGCTCGCGTCTGCCGAGCATGTTCAGGTTTGGTCCGTTAAGAATGACGATTTTCATACTAGAATATGTCGTCCACCGCGATGCTGAATCCTTCAAGCACGGTCGATGTTACGGTGTCGCCTTCGTAGTAAGTCTGTTCGATTTCCAATGCACCGTCCTTCAGTGTCAAACGCCACACAATCTTGTTGGACGGGTCCATTACCAAATATTCTTTGACACCGTGCAGAGCGTAGAGTTCGCGTTTTTCGTTCCAGTCGCGGCGCGATGTTGACGGAGATAGGATTTCGACCACTAGGTCGGGAGCTCCTTCCAGATATGCTCCGGTGATGATATGCTCCCGTTCCTTTGATATGAACATCACATCGGGCTGCACTACATCGGTGTCTGACAGCTTCACATCAAACGGGGAGAACAAGACGACGCCAAGATTGCGCTCATCCACGAACGGCAACATCCACCTCCCTAGCTTCGCCTGATTCCTTTGATGGTCGAAATTAGCCCCTGGAACCACAATCAACTCCCCGTTAATCAGCTCCCAGCGCTCGTCGTCGGGCATCTTGGCGTAGTCTTCGTATGTCATCAGGCGGGTAGTGGTGACCATTGCCTCTTTCACCCCCATCCTTCCCTTCCCCCTTAGCCTTCGGGGGAAGGGATGTTGAAATCGTCTGCCGGAAGTGTGCGGGTCGCTAGCCGCTAATCTTTGTCTGCGCCATGTCTTCGATGAAGTTGGCGATTGCGGAGTGGTCGGATGCGCCCTTGCCTTCGTTCATCAGCGAGCCGATAATCTGCTGCGCCAGCGCGGTGAAGGGCAGCGGCACGCTAAGCTCGCGCGCCGTCTGCAGGGCGTTGTTCAGGTCTTTCTGGTGCAGGTTGATGCGGAATCCGGGCGTGAAGTTGCCCTCGATCATCATCGGCGCTTTGGCGTTCAGCACCGTGCTGCCCGCGAGTCCGCCCCTGATTGCCTCAAATACGACATTCGGGTCAAGGCCCGCCTTCTTCGACAGCACCAGCGCCTCGCCGACGGCAGCGATGTTGATGGCGACGATAATCTGGTTCGCCAGCTTTGTCGTGTTGCCCGCACCGTAGTCGCCGCAGAATGTGGCGTTGCCCATCGGCGCGAACACATCCACATACTTGTCATACACATCCTTCTTGCCGCCGACCATAATGGCGAGCGTGCCGGAAATTGCACCCGGTTCGCCGCCGCTGACCGGCGCATCAAGGAAATCCACGCCCTGCGCCTCGCAGCCCGCCGCTATCTTCTGCGAGGATGCAGGCGCGATCGAGCTCATGTCGATGACGACCGAGCCGGACGCCGCTCCCTCTAGCACGCCGTTCGCGCCGAGTATCGCCGCTTCGGAGTCCGCCGAGTCGGGGACCATCGTGATAATTAGCGAGTTCTTCTCCGCAACTTCACTCGAAGACGACGCAGGAATAGCGCCCTCGGTTGCCATCTCTTCGATGGCAGTGCCGACGATGTCGTACACCGTTACGGTGTTACCCGCTTTCATCAGGTTTCGCACCATCGGCCTGCCCATAATCCCCAGTCCGATGAATCCTATATCTGCCATTGTTCGCTCCTTTCGAACGGCGCCTTTCGGTCTGCCCATTGACGCCATTATCTTATGCAAAGTGTCCTTGCCATTATCAGACTACGGGGCGTGTATGGTCAAGTGCGGCATAGCGCGGCAGATGGGAATACCTTCCGGCAACCATCCCATTTGGCAGGCGACAGGTCGACAAGGTAGGCGTGCTGATAGCCTGCGGTCAATGGTGATATACTCTGTGATGTTGTTCGTACTTCCTTGCACGCTGGAGCATTGCCGCAGATGCAGATCGTTGACATTACCACCACGCAGCTCAATTATCCGCACACTAATCCGATCCAGGATGCCACAATTCCCATGCCACCGCCGGGCGCAGGTGGTCGCGGGCAGCTCTTCGTACACATTCGCACGGACGAAGGCGTAGAGGGACTGGGCATCGGGCAGTCGTCGCCGGGCGTGCGGCAGGTTGTACTGGCTTTGCGCAATCTGCTGCTTGGCAAGGACCCATTCAACATCGAGCAGCTATGGAACGAGATGTTCTGGCAGGTGCGCGGATACGGGCGCAAGGGCGTCGCGTTCTGCGCTATATCCGCCATCGACATTGGCTTGTGGGACTTGAAGGCGAAGGCGCTAGGCGTGCCGCTGTTCAAGCTGCTGGGACCGTATCGCGAGTCCGTGCCGATATACGGCAGCGGCGGCTGGACGAACTTCAGCGAGCAGGAACTGATAGCGGAGATGGTGGGCTACGCCGAACAGGGCATTCCGCGCGTGAAGATGAAGGTTGGCAAGGACTTCGGGCAGTCCGAGCGCGAGGACATTCAGCGGCTTGCGGCGGTTCGCGGGGCGCTCGGTGACGATGTCGCCATATATATCGACGCCAATAACGGCTACTACCCCAAGCAGGCGATTTACATGGCGCGCGAGTTCGAACAGTATCAGGTCGGCTGGTTTGAAGAACCGCTGATTGCGGACGATGTGCAAGGGCTTGCGGAAGTCAGCCACGCGATCAACATTCCGGTAGCAACCGGCGAGCACGAGTACACGAAGCACGGCTTCCGCGAACTTATCGCGTCGGGTGGCGCGGACATTGTGCAGCCGGATGTCGGCAGGGTTGGTGGCGTTACTGAGTGGATGAAGGTCGCGCATGTCGCGCACGCGTTCAACCTGCCGGTCGCGCCGCATGCAGTGCAGCTGGTTCACCTGCATCTCGCCTGCGCCACGCCGAACCTCAAGGTCGTCGAGTATATGAACACCGGACTAGAAGGCGACCGTGTGTGGTACACCGAGTTTCCGCAGCAGAAAGACGGCATGTGGGCGCCTTATCCGGACAAGCCGGGCTTGGGGCTTGAGCTCGACCCGGCAGCCATCAAGCAGTGGGCAGTATGAGATCATCCGGATCCGCGTCCGTTGCTCGCGGATCGCCCGATGGCAGGTCGTCTCGGCGGATACGCATACCCAGAATGCAGACGCTCGACTCGCTGCGGGCGTATCCGAACTTCCGCTTGCTATGGGTTGGAGACTTCTGCTCTAACAACGCGCTGTGGCTGCAAATGCTCACGGCTGGCTGGCTTGTCCGCAGTCTCACAGAGAACTCGCCGTATTCGACATTCTTGGTCGTAACGGTCGGCGGCATGGCTATGCTGCCCGGCTTGATAATGGCGCCCATCGCCGGCACCCTCGGCGACCGTATGGACAGGCGCAAGCTGATTATCGGCATTCAGAGCTTCATGGCGATGTTCTCATTCCTGTTCGCGGTGCTCGTCGGGCAGCAGCTAGTATCGCACTACCATGTGTATATGTACGTGTTCCTCGGCGGCATTTGTCTGTCCATAACGCAGACGAACCGCATGGCGCTCATCGCCAACACGGTGCCGCGCGCATCTATGGCCAACGCTTTCGCCACGAATGTGCTGACGATACCCGGCACGCGCATGATAGGACCATTCATCGGCGGCATACTCATCACAACGCTGGGTTTCTTCTGGAACTTCACGCTCGAATCGCTGCTATATCTTGGTACGGTGATTGCGTATATGCCGATGAAAACGCCGTATGTCGAGCGCAGAACCGCGCCGAAAGATGTCTCATTCATCGCGGACTTGGTCGCGGGCTTCGTCTATGTCTGGCGGGACAAGCGCGTGTTGCTGTACATCACGATAATCGGATTCGTGCCGAACACGATACTAGAGCCGGTAATGTTCCTACTGCCAGTGTTCACCAGCGAGGTGCTGCGCAGCGGCGCGGATGTTGGCGGATACCTTGTCGCCATCAACGGCTTGGGCGGGCTGCTGATGGCGTTCTTCATCGCATCGTTCGGATTCATATTCCCCAAGGGCAAGATAATTCTCGTTGCTGCCATGGTCAGTTCGGTGTTCATCTTGCTGTTCGCGTATGCTGCACTGCTGCCGCTTGCGATGCTGCTGATAATGCTGTTCGCGCCAAGCCAGACTGCGTTCAGAACCGCGACCGTAACCCTCCAAACGCTGATTGCGCCCGACGAAATGCGAAGCCGCGTAATGAGCCTGCAACGCTACAGCATGGGAGGTGTGGTCATATTCAGCCTGGTCGTCGGCTGGTTCGCGGAGATAACATCGGTATCGATCGCGCTCACGGCGATGGGCATCATCGGCTTGGTCGTTGGGCTGCTATTCTGGGTCTTCGGCGACCAGATTCGCGAGCTGGACGCATAGTCGCATGAGCACGCAGGATACCACAACAGAGCAGCCGTCCACGCTCAGAGCGCGCCCGAAACCACGATTCAGCGTGCGGATTCCGCGCATGCGGACATTCGACTCGTTCGCATACACGGACTACCGCTACCTGTGGATTGGCAACTTCTTCGCGAACAATGCGCAGTGGCTGCAGCTGCTGACCGTCGGCTGGCTGGTGCGCGGGCTGACATCCGGTTCATCGACGTCAACGCTGTTCGTGGTAACGGTGGGCGGAATGAGCCTGCTGCCCGGCCTAATAATGGCGCCAATAGCCGGTACGCTGGGCGACCGCATGGACAGGCGCAAGCTGGTCATCGGCATACAGGCGTTCATGGCGGCGTTCTCGTTCCTGTTCGCCGTTATGGTCGGGCAGCAGCTCGTAACGGTCTGGCACGCGTATATTTATGTATTCGTGAGCGGTGTATGCGTATCCATCAGCCAGAACAGCCGCATGGCGCTGGTTGCGAACACCGTGCCGCGACACGCTATGGCGCACGCCTTCGCCACGAATGTGCTGACAATACCCGGCACGCGCATGATAGGACCGTTCATCGGTGGCATACTCATCACCACGCTTGGTTTCTTCTGGAATTTCACGCTCGAATCGCTGCTGTACCTCGGCACGATACTTGTCTTCCTGCCCATCAAGACACCATACGCGCAGGCAAGGCGGGCAAGGACGAACACATCGTTCCTGTCGGACCTGATTGGCGGGTTCACCTATGTCTGGAAAGACAAGCGCGTGCTGCTCTACCTGACGATGCTGGGCTTCATCCCGAACACGATACTACAGCCGGTGATGTTCTTGCTGCCCGTCTTCACGGACGAAATTCTGCGGCGCGGCGCGGATGTCGGCGGCTACTTCCTCGCTATCAACGGCCTGGGAGGGCTGCTGATGGCGCTTTTCATCGCATCGTTCGGCTTCGTCTTCAAGAAAGGCAATATCGTGCTGTGGTGCGCACTGGGCAGCTCCATATTCATACTGCTATTCTCGTATGCCATAATCTTGCCTCTGGCATTCCTGTTGATAATGCTCTTCGCCAGCACGCAGACCGCATTTCGCACGACCAACGGCACTCTGATGCAGCTGCTGGTGTCGGATGATATGAGGAGTCGCGTAACCAGCCTACAGCGCTACAGCATGGGTGGCGTCATTATATCCAGCTTCGCCATAGGCTGGTTCGCCAGACTCACATCGGTGTCCATGGCGCTCTTGGCAATGGGCATCATCGCGACAATTCTAGCCGCTGCATTCTACATATTCGCCAAGCAGATACGGGAATTGGATGCGTGATGATGGTGTTGATGTAGGGTTAAGTCCCCATCATACCTAGCATTCTTCGTCAATGAGGAAGGGGCTTTGAGAACCTTCCGCGAGGGTATATTTCAAGGAGAGCCGTATGAAGTACCGAACATTAGGCAAGACTGGGTTGAAAGTGTCGTTGGCGAGCTTTGGCACGGGCGGGCCAAGCCAGTTTGGGCAGCGTAAGGGCTTGGAGCAGCGGCAGCAGACCGCGCTTGTGCGACGCTGCCTTGAACTTGTCGTCAATCTGTTCGACACGCACGAGGGCTATGGCGAAAGCGAGATTATTCTCGGCGAGGCGCTGCAAGGCGTGCCACGCGACTCGTATCATCTCGTTACGAAGTGGTCGTACCACAGCGGTGGAGGCGTGGGCAGGGATGCCGCCGCGTTCGCCGAATCGGTCGAGCGCAGCCTGACACGGCTCAACACCGATTATGTGGATGTGATGATGATTCACGGCATACTCGCCGCCGAGTACGACAGCGTGATGGAGCGGTTCGCGCAAACTCTGGAACGCCTTTGCGAGCAAGGCAAGGTGCGCTTCAAGGGATTCAGCACGCGTTACATCGTCGATCCGGCGCAGGAAGTCCTGCCCGTGGCAATGCGGACCGATCCTTACTTCTGGGATGTTGTGATGCTCAAGTACGGCATCCTGAACCAGATTGCCGCGAAGGAAGCACTGCCCTTGGCGATGGAACATGACATTGGCGTGCTAAACATGGCGTCCGTGCGCATCAAACTGCCCGTGCCCGCGCTGCTTGAGCAGCTAATTGCAGAGTGGAAGATTGTGGGATACATCGCGCATGACAGCGTGCCCGCGAGCGACCCGCTAGGCTGGCTGGTTCGCGGCGATGTCGATTCCGTGGTCAGCGCCGCGTACAAGTTCGCCGCAGAGCATCCGGCGATCGCCAGCGTAATCACCGGCACATCCAGCATGGCGCACTTGGACGCGAACATCGCGGCGCTACAAGAGCCGCGCCTGCCTAAAGAAGACAGTACGCGGCTCAAAACCCTGTTCGGCGACATTGCGGAGTATGCTTAGTCGGCGGCGTCCTGCGCGGGTTTTTCCGCATTTTTCTCGCGCTCTAGGCGTTCCAAAGTGCGCTCTGCGATTTTCTGGAAGTATGCTTTCGCCGCTTCCTGATTTTCAATGTGCTGCCACTCGCCGCGCTCGTATGACTCTATCAACTCACGCTCTTCGTCGTCGAAATACTCAAAACCGGGATCTCCCGGAAAGAGAATCTCTTTTCGCTCTATCTTGTCCATTGTTCCCCCTTCGCTACCTGAGGTAGTCGCGTGTAGCCTTTCGACTGGGAATAACTGTTTTCAGAAAGTAGCCTGAGCCTGTCTTTACCGCCGGAACCAAATGAGCGTAATTCTCGATATTCACTACTATCATGACTTGCCCGGGATACCGCTCTTGATTCGGATGGTCGTCGGCATCCAGAATCTCACGCTGCCGGATATGGCGCACCGCACCCTCAAACGAAAGCCTGCGCGTGCGCTTCAGCCAATCGTTCTTCTCTTCGCTGCACTCGAAATCCGCGTTGATGACCTCTTCAAAGTCTAGCATAACTCCGTGATTACAGGACGACCACCGAGCGCAGCACTTCGCCGCGCTCCATCTTGTGGAACGCCTCTTCCACATCGTCGAGCGCGATGGTCTCGGACACGAACATGTCTAGGTCGAGCCGCCCCTGCATATACAGGTCGATGAACATCGGAAAGTCGCGCGTGGGCAGACAATCGCCGTACCACGACGACTTGAGTGAGCCGCCCCTGCCGAATATCTCAATCATCGGCAGCTCAATCTTCATCTGCGGATCAGGAACGCCGACCATCACCACGGTTCCCGCGTGGTCGCGCGCGTAGAATGCCTGCTCGTAGGTTAGCGGATTGCCTACCGCTTCGATCGCCACATCCACGCCGTTGCCGCCCGTCATGTTCCGAATTGCTTCGACTGCGTCCGTCTGCGCCGCGTTGACGGTGTGCGTGGCGCCGAATTCCTTTGCCCATTCCAGCTTGCGGTCGTCTATGTCCACACCGATGATGGTGTGTGCTCCAGCCAGCTGCGCGCCTGCGATAGCCGCATCGCCGACGCCGCCGCAGCCGAACACCGCGACCGAATCGCCGCGTGACACGCCGCCCGTGTTCACCGCCGCACCAAGCCCCGCCATTATGCCGCAGCCAACCAGCCCTGCCGCAGCCGCCGACGCGTCGGAGTTCACCTTGACCGCCTGTCCCGCGGCGACCAGCGTCAGCTCTGCGAACGCGCCGATGCCGAGCGCGGGCGACAAAACGGTGCCGTCTTCCAGCGTCATCGGCTGCCGTGCGTTGGCGCTGTCGAAGCAGTACCACGGGCGACCGCGCAGACATGAGCGGCAGTTGCCGCACGGCGCGCGCCACGCGATTATCACGAAATCGCCGGCTTCCACATTCGTTACGCTATCACCCACCTTCTGCACTATGCCCGCCGCTTCGTGCCCCAGCATGAATGGGAACTCGTCCGTAATCGCGCCTTCGCGATAGTGTAAGTCCGTATGGCACACCCCGCACGCCAGCACGCGAACCAGCACCTCGCCCGGTCCGGGGTCCGGCACAATGATCGTCTGCAGCGAAACCGCTTCGCCCTTCGCCCCAGCTATGACAGCCTTAACCTTATTGCTCATATCTAGTTACCCTCCATGTTACTGATATATCGCGTGCGTATATTAGCATGGAATCGGCGAGGATATGAGACTGCGTGCGGAGTTGCGCGCGCGGGTGGGCATGGCGTGTGGCGTGCGTGCGGTTGCGGTAGATGGCGTTTCCGTTCAGGTGGTTTTGCGATATTGCGCCACTGGATTCCTGCTCCCTGCCTTCGCAGGGACATGCTTCTCAGGAATGACGAACTGAAAACCACTGCATAGTGAGAATACCGGGCTTTTAGGGGCTGCGGTTGTTGATGGGGACGGTTAGCCTGGGAGTGGGGACTTGGGCTGCTGCGGTGTGGGACGACCGGCCGGTCGCCCCTACGAGGTTGTAGCGGGTCAGATTGCCGTCGAGTTTGTCTTGCTCGTCTTCGGGGTCGGGGTCGTTGGGGCCACAGGTGGCGAATGCCATTGCGT
>VXNZ01000012.1 GCA_009840355.1 Chloroflexota bacterium | reverse complement strand
CACTACAAACAAATTGAGACTAATCCTTGTCCTGATTTGAAACTGATACAGTTTCGAGGTCGCCCAATATGGTGAAGTTGTCGTTGACGGAGTGTATTCTTAAGAGTTCCATCTCTATTGGAGATACATCCTGCGCCTCGTCCACGACCACATGTTCAAAGTTCTCTCGTTGGCGTTCGTTAATAAAGCCGTTGAGGGCGTAATCCAAATAGAGTGCCGCTGCCAAGTCGGTTAGACCTAGTGAGCGTCCAGTCGAGTTCCGCGGCACGGTCTGGCAGATGTCGTTTGCTGCGTCCCAGTCTAGCGCTCCTTTTGAATAGTTCATAATTACATCTGGGCCAGACATCAAACGCACATATTCCCCCTTGAAGTCATGGAATGGACACGAGTATTCCAACTCCCGTTCGACCACCTTTCTGTGGACAGCGACGACTTCAGATCGTGGCGCGTTGCGTCTGCGAGGTGGTGTTGGGAGCGTCAGGGTCATCAGCTCGGCTAGTCCGTCTATCAGAAATGCACGAGCGGCATTTAGTTCTGGGTGAGTGCTGAAAGCATTATCAACCCTGTTTCTGAAATCGGCAACGCTAATGTTTAATGAAAGCCTGCTTATGATGTTACTGGATTGCCGCCGGGTGTTCCTTTCAGAGTTTCGCTTAAGTTCGCGCACATAGTTGTCTAGCAGTCGTTTCATTTTCAGACTGCCCTTGAATAGATGTGCTTGCACCTGGATTTTTCCAAATCGCTGACGGCTCATTAGGTCATTCAAGACCCTTTCTTCACCACCTTTGAGCGTGACTCGGGCTCTAGGAGTGAATTGGCCAAGCATCCATTGAGTAATGGTTTGTTGTCGCACATTCTGAACATCAAGCCCTGGCAGCAAGCCAGATACGTACTTCAGGAAGGCTGGAGATGGCCCGAACATAATTACCCTGTCAGGGCTAGGATTGCGACCAAGGATGCCGACTTTGCTACGGGGCGATAGCACAAATGCAATTCGCTGCAATGCTACGATGCTTTTGCCAGTGCCAGCAGCACCTTGCACAATTAGCACAGGGCTATCTGTCTTGGACAACGCTTGATACTGCTCTGGCTGGAGAGTTTCGATTGCGTCCGTCATTTGCTCAGAACTTGGACCCGAAAGGCGTTCGGTAAGCATCCTGGGGGTTGGCAGCCTAAGACGGTCCTCAAAGTCCAGTAGTTGCGCCTCTTCTATTGACAAAGATCGATTCAGATAGACAGAAGCGCTTCGCTTTCCTAGGGGAGTTTTGTAAATGCCAGAGGGATTGTAGAAGAGGTCAGCTACAGGAACATCCCATTTTATGACAAGGCCATCCGGCACGTCCTTGATGTCAACTAGATGACGACCGATATAGACCGTGCGGACATCCTCCCTACCCTCATCTGAATAATCTAGCCTTCCGAAGAAGGGATTGTTTCTGGCGGATTTGAGCCTCGTCAGCATCTCTTTAGCATGGGACGTTACGGCGTCTGCCGAGCGCACATCAGGACCCATTATGGGTCTTGAAGCGCGTTCTTCTCTACCTTTGATGTCTTTGTCAATTCCACTGACAACATCGGTCAGATGTTGTTTCTCGTGCTTAAACTCAGCCTCGCGGTCGTAGGTGTCAGGATTAGAGTCACGCTGCGTCATTCGAATCACCTCACGCACTGGATAAAGCGGAAGTTAAGGCAAGCTCAATGGCAAAACTATATCATATGGTAGTCAAATTAAACTGCACGGTGTGTCCGAGGAAACATGATAGGCGCGGCGGGATAAGCAAGATGCCTGCGTTGAAGGAAAAAGAAAGATGGTGACTCGCCTCGGACTCGAACCGAGAACCTACTGATTAAGAGTCAGTTGCTCTGCCAAATTGAGCTAGCGAGCCATGCGTCTGAACTGTGCGCCGCTGCCTGTGGGATGGCGAGGTGTGCGTTGCAATTGCGGCGCATCGACATTGAACATTTTAGCCCCGCCGCGCAAACTGCGTCAAGGCTAATTGACGCTGAACTAGGCGTGTGCTATATTCATTGCAGAATGGCATTCGTGAAAAGATGCACATTCTCGGTTTACAGGCGGTTTGACTTCATATCTCCCCTCGCATCGCCGAGCGGGATGTTAGGTAGGGCGAAGCAGCGTCAATGTCCCGGACTGAAGAATACGGCAGGGGAGGACGCCTTATTTTTCGTGTGCTGGCGGTGGCTTCTTTGGTAGCCGCATTCGCGCAGGTTACTCTGGGCGGCATCGTGCGCGTTACCGGCTCCGGGCTAGGCTGTCCGGACTGGCCCCTCTGCCACGGGCAAATCATCCCCCCCTTCGAGTTCGCCACTCTCCTCGAGTATAGCCACAGGCTCTCGGCATCGCTGCTCGGCGTGTTGGTGCTGGCGACGATGATTGTTGTGCTGATGCGCTATCGCAGCAACCGATGGGGCAAGCGTTCCGTCCTGACCGCGCTGATATTAGTGTTCGTCGCCGCAATTTTGGGGGGCGCGACGGTGCTGACCCACCTTGCCTGGTGGCTGCGGCTGCTCCACCTGGGCATCGCGGAAGGTGCCGTTGCCGCGCTGGTAATCGCCGTGATAGTAAGTTGGCGCGTTGGCGCTGCGAATGCCGAATCTGTGGACACTGCGACTAGCAATGCTGCAAGCGCGGATGTCCCTGACACTGACGACGCCCGGAGCGTCAACAGGCTGCTGATTGCGGCGTTGGTCGGGGTCTTTTTGCTGATACTGTCGGGTTCGTACATCGTCGGCGCGGGCTACGGCTCTTCGTGCGGTACTTGGCCACTATGCCGCGGCAGCCTGTTCCCCGAGGGCAGGGCGTACATCGAGCATATGGGGCATAGGTACTTCGCGGCGATTGTCGGCTTGCTGATATTGGCGGTCGCGTACAAGGCTTGGCAGATGCGATTCCGCATGCCGAGCGTTGGCTGGAGCGGCTTGCTGCTTGCGGCATCGTTCGCGGCGCAGATTTTGGTCGGCGCGCTGACGGTCTGGCTGGGATTTACGCCGGAGATAAAGGCGATACACCTGAGCATGGCTACGCTGGTGTGGATTGCGCTGGTGTTCGTGGCGGGGCTGGTCTATGTGCCGCAGCGGTTCACCGGCAGCGAGCAAGCGCGCGGCGACGATGAGATTGTCGTCGCCGACGGTTTGTCTGACGGATTGATCGAAAGGGCTTAAGGGCTTGACTACACAGACGACATCACAAGTTGCGTCGCCGCCCCGAAGTCTATTCAGGGCGTATGTGGAACTGACGAAGCCGCGAATCATCGTGATGCTGCTGTTCACCGCGCTCGGAGGAATGTTCCTTGCGGCGCAGGGAACGCCCGATGTCGTGGTTATGCTGGTAGTACTAGTTGCGGGCGCGCTCGCCTCCGCGGGCGCAAACGCGCTGAACCAGTGGTTCGACCGCGACATCGACGAAGCAATGTCCCGCACTCGCAAGCGTCCCGTTGTCGTTGGCGCAATACCCAACACGCACGCCATCGCCTTCGGCATACTGACGAATGTCGTCGCGTTCGCGCTGCTCGCCTCGCTGGTCAACTTGCTCAGCGCCGTACTGACGCTGTGCGCCACGCTGTTCTATGTGTTCGTGTACACGATGGCGCTCAAGCGCACATCAACGCAGAATATCGTCATCGGTGGCGCGGCGGGCGCGATACCGCCGGCTGTCGGTTGGGTCGCGATAACGGGATCGCTCGACCTGCCCGCGATATACCTGTTTGCAATCGTCTTCTTCTGGACGCCGCCGCACTTCTGGGCGCTGTCTCTGCTGCTGAAGGACGATTACGCAAGCGCGAATGTGCCAATGTTGCCGGTGGTCGCGGGCGTGGATATTACGAAGCGCTCCATACTGCTATACACGCTTCTGATGCTTGCGCTGACGACTATGTTCGCGATTACGGGCGCGGTCGGTCTCGTTTATCTGGTGGGGTCGGTCGTGCTGGGTGTGCTGTTCATCTACTACGCGGTGCGGCTGATGCAGCGTCCCGGCGTGGAAGGGGCAAAGCCTCTGTATCTATACTCGCTGCTGTACCTAGGCGCGCTCTTCCTGGCGATAATCGCGGACAGCCTGTTTAAGGTAGGGTGGTATTCGTGGATGTAGCGCGGACTCCCCTTACGAGGGTGCATCAGGCAGGCGTGTATAATGTTGGGCGTGTATAATCTTGACTGACTTTAACTGCTCTGATAGATTTCTTACTCGGTGCTCTGATGATTTAGAGGCCGCATAGAAGGTGGTCGGCATCGGACGAAATAGACCTTATAAGGGTCAGCCGAAGCGCGACGGAATAGGCAACTAACGAGAGGGTACAAGTATCAATATGCTGAAAAGCGCAGTGAGCTTGAAGAAGTTAGCGGGCGTGGTATTGCTGGGCATTCTGACTGTCCTGCTTGCGGGCTGCAATACCATCATCAACCCCGAAAATCCCCAGTCAACCTTTGAAACCCTCGGTCCTGTCGCCGAAAACCAACTCTTCATTTTCTGGGTTATCTTCTTTGCCGGGCTGGTGGTCTTCGTCTTCGTCGAAGCCGCGCTCCTGTATATGGTATTCAAGTTCAAGCGGCGTGAAGGTGACGGCGACCCGGCGCAAACGCACGGCAACACACGCTTGGAAATCGCGTGGACAATTGCGCCGGTCATCGTGCTTGTCGTAGCGGCGGTTCCCACAGTGCAGGGCATCTTCTACGCGGACGCGGGCAGATTCGTCGCCGCGGACAGTACCGCGCAGGCGCTTGAAGTTGATGTCATCGGCCACCAGTGGTGGTTCGAGTTCCGCTATCCTCACCCGACCAATGCCGGCGAGCAGGTCGCAGTCGCCAACGAGATGTATGTGCCAGTCGGCGAGCCTGTCGTCTTCCTCTTGGACTCGGTGGACGTCATCCATAGCTTCTGGGTGCCAAAGCTCGCGGGTAAGGTTGATATGATCCCGAACAATGACAACAAGATGTGGTTCGAAGCGTATGTGCCCGGCGAATACTTCGGGCAGTGCGCCGAGTTCTGCGGCGTGTCGCATGCCAATATGCGCTTCAAAGTTGTAGCAGTCGCGCGCGACGAATTTGACCGCTGGCTGCTGCATCAGGCAAGCCCGGCTGCTGAGCCTTCGGACCCGCTCGCGGCGCGCGGCAAGGAACTCTTCCGAGACGCGGGTTGCTCCGGCTGCCACGCAGACAGCAACAGTGTAATCAAACTGCGCGACGACGGCAGCAGGATACCCGGCAGGACAGGTCCCATCCTGAACCATGTGGCAACGCGTCTGAACCACCTCGGCATGTTCCGCAATTCGGATGTGGACTTCGAGGATGCGAGCGGACGACGACTCTACATCAACTCGCAAGGCATGCCTACCGACGTAACCACGGGGCGCTCATTCATCAACGAATCTATGCTGCAGGCGAACCTTAAGGAATGGATAACTGATCCGGAATCTCTGAAGCCCGGCAACCTGATGGCGCGCGACGGCGAACCGTACATCGACCCGGAGAACGAACTGACGGAAGGCGAAATCGACGCGCTCGTAGCGTACCTTATGACGCTCAATTAACTGACTGGGCTCCGGCGATGTGCGCGACAGCGGCACATGCCATCGAAATAAATCCGAATTACACACACTTCACTATCACACACACCTAACGACGGAGCGAAACGGGAGGCGATACGGGATGACAACAATGGCGTTCCCTATACCCAGACCGACACACCCTACAGGGATATGGAATTGGATAACGACTATCGACCACAAGAAGATAGGCGTGCTGTACGGCGTTACCGCGTTCATTCTGTTCCTGACAGGTGGTATCGAAGCGCTCCTGATGCGCATTCAGCTCGCCGGTCCTAACCAGGACATCGTAAGCGCCGAGATATTCAACCAGCTGTTCACAATGCACGGCACGACGATGATCTTCTTGGCGATAATGCCGCTGAGTGCCGCGTTCTTCAACTTCGTAATTCCACTGCAAATCGGCGCGCGGGATGTAGCGTTCCCGCGTCTCAACGCCTTCAGCTATTGGACATTCCTCGCAGGCGCGATAATCCTGAAGATTAGCTGGTTCACCGGCGGCGCGACAAACGCCGGCTGGTTCGGCTACGCGCCACTGACAAGTGTGCAGCAAAACCCCGGCACCGGCATCGACTACTGGATAGTCAGCCTGCAGGTGCTAGGCATAGCGTCCCTGGCGGCGTCGTTCAACTTCCTCGTTACCATCATCAACATGCGTGCGCCGGGCATGTCGTTCATGCGACTGCCGCTGTTCACATGGATGACTTTCATCACGAACATCCTAATCGTGCTTGCGTTCCCCGTTATCACGGTCGCGCTAATCGAACTGTACTTCGATCGCAGCTTCGGGATGAACTTCTTCAATGTCGCGCGCGGCGGCGATCCCGTGCTCTGGCAGCACCTGTTCTGGGTCTTTGGACACCCTGAAGTGTACATCCTGATTCTTCCGGCGATGGGCATCGTATCCGAAATCCTGCCCACATTCTCCAAGAAGCCGCTGTTCGGCTATCCGACAATCGTGCTGGCTGGCGCTATCATCGCCTTCATGGGCTGGATGGTGTGGAGCCACCACATGTTCACGGTAGGGCTCGGGCCTATCCCGGTAACCGTCTTCACGATTACCACGATGGCAATCGCAGTGCCTACAGGGATAAAGGTGTTCAACTGGATGGCCACTATGTGGGGAGGTTCGATTGATTTCAAAACGCCCATGTTATATGCCGTGGGCTTCGTGGCGATGTTCACGGTCGGCGGTATTAGCGGTGTGATGCACTCCATGGCGTCCTCAGACGCGCAGCAGCAGGACACCTACTTCATCGTGGCGCATATCCATTATGTTCTGTTCGGCGGCGCGATATTCGCCATATTCGCGGGAATATACTACTGGTTCCCGAAGATTACGGGGCGCATGTACAGCGAGACGCTGGGCAAAATTAACTTCTGGATCACGATGGTGGGCTTCAACCTTGCGTTCTTCCCGCAGCACTTCCTCGGGCTGGACGGCATGCCGCGCCGCATATACACATACGACGCGAGCATGGGCTGGAACCTTTGGAACGGCGTGTCCACCGCAGGCGTGATAATTCTCGCCATCGGCATACTGATTTTCATGCACAACATCGTCAAGAGCTGGCGCAAGGGCGAACTGGCAGGCGGCGACCCGTGGGATGGCAGGACGCTTGAATGGTCCATACCTTCCCCGCCGCCGGAGTATAACTTCGCAGAGATTCCCACCGTGTACGACAGGGACGACTGGTGGGCGGGCAAACGACGCGAGGTGCGGCGCGGCGTCCCGGTCGCGGGTGGCTCAGGCGAAGACGAACACCACGACATACATCTGCCACAACCGTCGTACTGGCCGCTTGTGGTGGCAATAGGCTTATTCATCGGAGGCATAGGGCTAGTGTATCCCGTCGGCATGTACGCGATTTCCATGGTCGGCGTATTCATCGGCACGGTAGCGGTGTATGCCTGGTCCTTCGAGCCTGTGAACGATCCTGAAGAAGGCGAGCAGGCGGCTCACTAATTCGGAGGCTGAATTAATGGCGCAAGCAACGGCGCACCACGGCGAACACGAGCCGACGACAACCGGTCTAAATCACAGGAAAATGCTCATGTGGGCGTTCCTGGGGTCGGACTGCATGTTCTTCGGCACGCTTATCGCCACCTATCTGGTGTACAAAAACCGCAGTATTACGGGGCCCCTTCCCGAGGATGTGTTCAGCATCCCGGTTACCACGGTCAGCACCTTCGTCCTGCTTATGAGCAGTATGAGCATGGTGCTGGCGTACGCGGCGCTGACGCGCAACAGCATGAAGGCGTTCCGCATCTGGCTAGCGTCCACCTGCATACTTGGCGCGACATTCGTCGGTTTTCAGGTGTACGAGTTCACCACATTTGCCAACTATGAGCACAAAGTCTATTGCGCAGATGTGGGCGTCAAAGAACTGACGCCGCTCAAGCAGGGTCTCGCCGAGAAGTGTGGCACTGAAGACGAGCACAACGGCGTAGTCGAAGAGGTCGTCGGGCTGACCCCGCGAACAAATCTGTTTGGAACGACCTTCTACACGCTGACAGGCTTCCACGGCGCTCACGTAACGCTGGGTATTGTCTGGCTGCTGTCTCTGTTCTTCCTGTCGTTCAAGAAGGGCATGGTAACGCCCGAAAGAAACCTCGACCTTGACCTTGCGGCGCTATATTGGCACTTCGTTGACATCGTGTGGATTGTCATTTTCACAGTCGTGTACCTGTTCGGAGTATTCCCAGGATTCTAGCCGCCACACAAACGCGTTGCCGCGCAAGGGATTTTTGAATAAACCCAGAGGAAACGAATGAGCCAAGAACATCAAGTCGCAGAAGAGCGTGCCGAGGCGGAGGTCCATACGGGCCATCCCACACCTCTAACATACTTCAAGGTAGCCATAACGCTGTCGGTGCTTACGGCGCTTGAGTTCGGCCTGTTTTATCTGGAATGGCTGAGCTACGGCATCATACCCGTCATGGGATTTTTGTCCGCCGCGAAGTTCCTGCTGGTGGCGATGTTCTACATGCACCTGCGATACGACAAGGTGGGCATCAGCATATTCGGCAGGGATGTGCCGATATTCTCGCTGATGTTCGTGGCTGGGCTGATAGTCGCCGCCGGAGTAGTGTTCGCGCTGATGGCGCTGTTCGCCTTCTTCACAGGCGGCGTTTAGATACACCTGAGCGCGAGGAATGAAGCTTGAACGAGATTGCGGGTTCGCTTTGGCTGCAATGGGAGGCGCACTGGGACGCCATGCTCGGTCTTGCGCTTCTGCTCGGCGCGTACCTCTACGGTGTGGGACCGCTGCGCGAGCGCTACAAGCTCGCAGACTACGCTGAACCGCGTCAGATAGCTACATTCTGCGCCGGTATCGTGGTCATATTCTTCGCCCTGGCGTCGCCGTTGCACATCCTGAGCGAGCAATTTCTGTTCAGCATGCACATGTCGCAGCATGTGCTGCTGACGCTGATAGCGCCGCCGCTGCTGGTGCTAGGCACGCCGGACTGGCTGCTGCGCCCGCTGTTGCGCCCGAACTGGTCGTTCCGTATCGCGCGCGTGCTGACGCATCCCGTTACGGCGTTCGCGGCGTTCAATGTGGTATTTTCGATATGGCACATACCCGCTCTGTACGAGGCGTCGCTGATAAGCGAAGCAGTCCACGCGCTGGAGCACATTCTGATGGTCGGCACGGCGATCCTGATGTGGTGGCCACTGACTAGCAATCTGCCTGAGCTGCCGCGCCTGGATTACCCGTTCCAGATGGGCTACATATTCATTCTGTCGATAGCGCAGATAATCGTCTTCGCCATCATCACATTCGCGGAGGAGCCGATATACGACTTCTACGTGCAAGCGCCACGGATATGGGCATTGTCTCCGCTGCTGGACCAGCAGATCGGCGGGATAATAATGAAGGTCGGCAGCGGCATTTACTTCCTGACGCTGATGATTATCATATTCTTCAAGTGGTTCAACCAGGAAGAGGAAATCCGAAAGCTCGATTCCGAAGAGCAATACGGCAAGAAAGATGATGGCTGGGCAGACGGACCCGCCTTGGAGGACAGTTACAGATGATGCAGAGATTCCTTTTGGCAGTGTTTATTCCGATACTCTCGCTGGCGGTAGTCGGCGGCTTTGCGTTTGCACTCGGACAGGTTTTCCTATATCTCCATCACGCGATGCACAGCGAGCTTGGCGTTATCATACTGGGCATGGCGCTCGTTGTTCTGGTTCCGGTCGGGGCATTCCTGGCGCAAAACGCGGTCGAAAAAGAAGGGTAGGCCAAGATACATTCTGTGCTCTGCCAGTATCGCCTCATTCACTTCACGAACCCGAATGCGAGCAATAGGGATACCTTCACCGGGCAACCGTAACAGATGCCTGCCGTCGGTTGTAATCTTCTTGATAGCATCACTGTTTGCCTTTCTTGCTGTCGGCTGCTCCGCCAGCGCACCGGACTTCGACGAGTTCAAGGGAACACCCTTCACCGGCGAACGACCGGCACCCGACTTCACACTGACCGACCAGTTCGGCAAGCCCCGCTCACTGCGCACGGACTTTGACGACCGCGTTACCCTTCTCACATTCCTGTACACGGAATGCCCTGATGTCTGCCCGATAGTGGCGAATCACTTGCGCGATATTTCCGGCATACTAGACGATGGTGAGCCGGACACTGCTATCGTCATCGTCAGCGTTGACCCCATCAACGACACCGTAGAGTCGGCGCATGCCTACTCGGAGCGATGGGGAATGCAGGATCGTTGGACCTACCTAGTTGGCAACGAAGAGGACCTGACCGAAGTGTGGCATGCATACTTCATCGACCCGTATCAGCACGGTCCGGGCAACAGAGAAGACGGCGGCGAGGCGACGCACAGCCGCTCGCAAGGTGGCGGAACGAGCGGCCTGGAACGCGCAAGCAGGCGAGTAATCCATTCGGCGCCGATATATGTCATCGACGGAGATGGCATAATGCGCTCCGCGTTCACGCTTCCGCTCGCGCCGGAAGAAGTGGTGCACGATGTGCGCCTAGTAGGAGGATAAGCGCAGACTGCTAGATAGCATCCACGCTCTACCCTGGAAGCGAAGTGTTGGATGTGTGGCGGGGATGCGCGAACATCCCGAGCAATGGGCGGCGAAAACCTATGCCGCCGGTTCCAGTTGTGCCTTCGCTTGCTCCGCAATCTTGGCGAACGCCTCAGGGTCGCGAATGGCGATGTCCGCGAGCATTTTGCGGTTTATCTCGATTCCTGCCAGCTTTAGCCCGTGAATCAGGCGGCTGTAGGTCGTGCCGTTGGCGCGCGCGGCGGCGTTGATGCGGATGTTCCACAGCCGGCGCATATCACCCTTCTTCTCCTTGCGGTGCGCGTAGGAATACGCCATCGCGTGGATGATAGACTCGTGCGCACGGCGGTACAGAGTGTGGCGCACGCCCTGATGCCCTTTTGTAGCCTTGAGTAGTTTCTTGTGTCGGCGGCGCTTGTTTGTGCCGCGCTTTATTCTGGTCACGGGTGCTTGGCTCCTTTGAACATACGAACCAGGCGACTAATGCAGTACGCCTGGTTCGTTAATTATATCCTGATTTGATGGCGGAATGCCACTTTTTCGCCGGTGTCGCCTACGACGAGAGCGCGTTTAGGCGATGCCGTAGGGCAGCAACTTCTTCATGCGCGGCGTATCCGCCGGGCTGACATCGATCTTGCCATTGAACTGCCGCTTGACCTTATTGGACTTCTTGCGGCGCAGGTGGCTGCGATGTCCCTTCATCCGCACCAGCTTGCCGGTGGATGTTACGCGGAATCGCGCCTTCGCGCCTTTGTGTGTCTTAAGTTTGGGCAACTTCTTCCTTCTCCTGCGAGGCTGAGGCTTTCTCCCGATTCGGATTAGGCACGAGCGTCATCGTCAGAAAGCGGCCCTCGAACGCGGGCGGGCGCTCAAGCAGCGCCTCGTCCACTAAGTCGTTGGCGACAGTGCGGAGCAGGTTCATGCCGAGTTCCGGATGCGCCATCTCGCGTCCCCTGAATGTTACCGACACCTTGACCTTCGCGCCGCCGTTCAGCAGACGCTTGGCAAGCCGTGTCTTTGCGTCCAGATCGTGCTTTCCGATGCGAGTCTTCATGCGGACTTCCCGCTGTTCTTGCATCGCCTTGGCTTTGCGCGCCTTGCGTGCTTCACGTTCCTTGCGGGTGTTGTCGTACTTGAACTTGCCGTAATCCATAATGCGACACACGGGTGGTCTTGCCGTAGGCGCGACCTCAACAAGGTCTAAGCCTCTATCGTCGGCGATTTCCATTGCCTGGCGCGTGGGCATTACACCCAACTGCTCGCCGCGGTCGTCCACAAGCCGAACTTCCGGTACACGGATTCGATGATTGACTCGATACTCTCTCGGGGGGATGCTGCTCACCTCTCCATCTATAATATGGTCTAATCGTCTAAGTTTTCCAAAGAATATAGCATATGGTCTATATCTAGGCAATAGCCCCTAATGCAATCCTGCCCCGATCGCTTACTTCCATCTTGACAGAGAAGGTTAGGGTTGGGTGAGTTGAGCAGCATCCATTCCCGAATGGCAAATGCCCATTGAAATTGCTGTACACGCCTCCACGGGTGGCAATGACTGCAAAGGCTCGGATCCAACACTCGCGGCAGAAGGTTAAATCTTCGCCTTCACATCCTCATCGATGCTATCGATGATGTCCGAAACGGGAAGCGCGCCTAGGTTTTCGCCAGAGCGCAACCTTACCGCAGCCGCGTCCGCGTCCGCCTCGCGATCGCCGACGACTAGCATGTAAGGGATCTTCTGCAACTGCGCATCGCGGATTTTCGCCCCCATGCGGTTGTTGCTGCCGTCTGTGTGCGCGCGTACTCCGGCGGCTGTCAGCTGTGCAAGCACTGTATCCGCGTATTCGATATGCCGGTCGGCGATGGGAATTACCACTGCCTGTACCGGAGCGAGCCACACGGGGAATGCGCCGCCGTAGTGCTCGATGAGGATGCCGATGAAACGCTCCAGCGAGCCGAGCAGCGCGCGGTGAACCATCAACGGCTGGTGTTCCTGCCCGTCTTCGCCGATGTATGTCATCCCAAAGCGCTCCGGCAGGTTGAAGTCGAACTGCACCGTGGTGCACTGCCACAGCCTGCCAATCGCGTCTCGGATATGTATGTCGATCTTCGGCCCGTAGAATGCGCCGCCGCCTTCGTCCACCTCGAATTGAATGCCGCGCTCGGTCAGTGTTTGCCGCAGCGAATCGGTCGCCAAATCCCACTTATCGGAATCGCCGACCGACTTCTCCGGCCGCGTGGACAGCATCACCTCGAAGTCGCTGAATCCCATCGCACTCAGCAGTCCAAAATCAAGGTCAAGCACGCCGTTGACTTCATCGACGACCTGATCGGGGCGGCAGAAGATGTGCGCGTCATCCTGCGTCAAGCCGCGCACTCGCAGCAGCCCGTGTAGCACGCCGCCGCGTTCGTAGCGATAGACTGAGCCAAGTTCGCCTATGCGCATCGGCAATTCGCGGTAGCTGCGCATCGCCGTGCTGTAGTACATGATGTGGAAAGGGCAGTTCATTGGCTTCAGGTAGTAGTCCTGCCCGTCCATTTCCATCGCGGCGTACATGTTCTCCTGATAGAAGTCCAGATGCCCGCTCGTCTCCCAGAGCGTCGAGCGCCCGATGTGCGGCGTGTACACGAGTTCGTAGCCCGCGCGGTAGTGTTCCTGCTTCCAGTAGTCTTCGACTATGCTGCGCAAGCGCGCGCCCTTTGGATGCCAGATGATTAAGCCGGGGCCCGTCTCGTCGTGTATGGAAAACAGGTCGAGCTCCTTGCCGAGCAGTCTATGGTCGCGGCGGCGCGCCTCTTGCAGGCGATGCAGATGTTCGTCGAGCGCCTCTTGAGACTCGAACGCCGTGCCGTAGATGCGCTGTAGCATCGGTCGATTTTCATCGCCGCGCCAGTACGCGCCCGCAACGCTCAGCAGCTTGAACGCCGGTATCTTGCTTGTGGATTCCACATGCGGACCGGCGCAGAGATCCTCAAATTTGCCGTGCCGGTATGTCGAGATTGCTTCGTCTTCCGGGATTTCGTTGATAACCTCGAGTTTCAATGGTTCTTCAGAGTGCAGCTGCAGCGCTTCGTCGCGCGGATATTCTCTGTACTCGAACGGCAGGTCTCTGGCGATGACGCCTCTCATTCGTCGTTCGATGCGCTTCAAGTCTTCGTCGCGGAACGGCTCGGGCGCGAGGAAGTCGTAGTAAAAGCCATCATCGGTAGGCGGCCCGATGGCGAGCTTGATGTCCGGGTAAAGCTGCGTAACTGCATCCGCCATGATGTGTGCCGCCGAATGGCGAATGCGCCCGCGCAGTTCGGCGATGTCTGAATCCTGCTTAAGAATCATTCTCTATCATCCTCCGTAGCCGCCGGTGTAGTCTAGGACCCGGCGTGCTATGATTGTCGTTGTCATGCTACGCTGAAGTGCGGATATTTTGGGACAAACAAATGCCTCCTGCGTTGCTCCAATAGCAACGGGAGGCTTCATAGTCAAGTGATGTTCCAGATACGAGCGTACTACGCGGTTCCCAAGAGTCGGCGTCCTCAGTGTAGTTCAAAGGCGTGTGCGAACAAAATAGTCTGCGTGTATTGTATCCATACCAGGCGCGCAAGGTCAAGAAAAGACCAAAAATGAGCGCCCACCTCACGATGGGCGCTCGCAAATGACACACAGTCCGCTGCTCACAGCCTAACTCGAAAGCTGCCGCAGCCGGGGATCCAACTTGTCCCGCAACCAGTCGCCCATGAAGTTTAAGGACATGACTGTGAGGAATATAGCGAAGCCTGGGAAGAAGGAAATCCACCACGCGTCGCGTAAGTAGTTTCTGCCATCTGCTATCATCGCGCCCCAAGTGGGCGTTGGCGGTGGGATGCCGGCACCAATGAAGCTTAGGAACGCTTCCGCCAAGATGAGCTGTCCCGATCGCAGTGTTGCGATAACGACGACTGTGTTGATAACGCCGGGAAGTATGTGAATGACCAAAATGCGTGGAAGCGATGCTCCCGCAACCCGTGCAAGGGCCACATAGTCGCGTTCGCGCAATGACAGTACCTCGCCACGCACATTGCGTACGAAACCCGACCAAGTGAGTAACGCGAGCATGACCATCATTGTAGTTAAGCTTGCGCCCATCACCACGGCTACCGCCATAGCCATTAAGACGAACGGAATGCCTAAGAATATGTCAACGAGGCGCATAATCACCTCGTCAATCAACCCTCCAAAATAGCCTGCGATTAGACCCAGCGCGGTGCCTACGATCGTCCCTGTGATAAGGGCGATCGCCATTACCGCCAGGGAAATGCGTGCGCCATAGATTAGCCTGCTTAACAGGTCGCGTCCGATTGTGTCCGCCCCGAGTGGATACGACCAAGAACCGCCTTCTTCGTACCAAACCGGAGGTGTGTTACGGGCGCGCAGGTTGTTCTCATAAGGGCTGTGGGGCGAAACCCACGGTGCGAATAGCGCCACGATAACCATGACGCTCAGTATTACACCAGGTATGACCGGCCACCTGTTCAGGAACTGGAAAACGCCGGCAATTCCGGTTGCCCTCGTAGAGGGGACGGAGATTTCAATGTCTGCTTGAATTTCTGCCTGTGCCATAGCCGTTTTATTATTCCCTTTATGAGAAGCGAATTCGTGGATCTATGAAGGCGTACAGTATGTCAGCCAAGAAGTTGAGCAGCACGAACGCTCCGGTGAAAATTATGACGAGTACGGCAAGAACCGTGAAGTTGTTCGTCCATACCGCTTCAATGCCGAAGCGAGCCAGGCCTGGCCACGCGAATACGGTTTCGACCGAAATAGAGCCGGTGATAAAGCCCGCCAGCAGCAAGCCGGACAGGGTTAACGGCGCGATTGCGGCGTTTTTGAAGGCGTGCTTCCAGATGATAGTTCTTGTGCTGACGCCCTTTGCCCTCGCCAGTTTGACATATTCGGAATCTAGGACTTCAAGCATCGCCGATCTCACAAGCCGTACATACCCAGCCGCGCCGAACCACGCCAACGTCGCCGTTGGCATTATGTAGTGCTTTATGGAAAACCCTTCGCCCATAGTTCCGCTTGGTAACCAGCCTAACCACACGGAAAAGACTAGAATGCCGACAATACCGACCCAGAATGTGGGCAATGCTTGCCCAAGCAGGGCGAATGCTCTGCCTATGTAGTCCGGGACGCTACCTCGCTTGACGGCGGAAAGGACACCGAGCGGCACGCCGACTAGAGTAGAAATGATGAACGCTGATAGAGCTAGTTTCAGCGTAGGTCCGACCTTCTGTGGAAGTTTCGGTGCAATCAATTGCCTGTCGGCGAGGTCTCTGCCAAGGTCTCCGGTAAGCAGCTGGCCGAGCCAGATTCCGAACTGCACTGGTATCGGCTTGTCCAGATGGAGCTGTCGCGCTAGCTCGTCCCACTGTTCTTGTGTGATGCCGTATGCTTGGTCAGGAAGCAGCAACACTCTTGGATCGCCAAGTATGCGCGATACGCTGAATACGAAAAGCGCGGCGCCCAATAGTGTCAGTATTGAAGTGAGAAATCTGCGAATTATGAAAGTTCGCATTATTGCCTCTCATGCAGCAGGGGGATAGCGGTGTCCAGCAATCGAAGTCCAGACACCGCCACTTCTACCAATGCGTGGAATCGAAACTATCGCAGCTTAACCCATTCCAGGTCATGGATTCCGTCATGCCTGAATTGGAGGAACGGGCGCATCTGCCACGATTCGACTGCTTCGGAGTCATATATCATCCTGCCGGGTGCTGCAACGATTGCAGGAAGGAGTGCCCAGTCATACAGGTACTGCCGCATTTCGACAGCCTTTGCCTTCAGCTCGTCCGGATCTGTGTTCGACTGCTTAAAGCCGTTCACTTCT
This sequence comes from Chloroflexota bacterium, assembly GCA_009840355.1. Lineage (NCBI taxonomy): Bacteria > Bacillati > Chloroflexota > Chloroflexota bacterium. The sequence continues at coordinate 88,974 of VXNZ01000012.1, read as the reverse complement.
GATGCCTTCGGAAGCTCGAGTCCGTGGTTATAACCACCCCTGCCGTACGAGCTCCAAATGAACTCGATGGGCCAGGTTCCCGGCCAGCCACAGCAGCCGTGCATCCTGAGAACGGGGAATGTCCTAGTTACTAGGCTGGGGCGAATCGTGCTGTATGTTCTGCGGTCGTGGACTGCGGTGATGTTGAAATTGTTCAGCCAGTCTGCGGCGATTGCCTCGGACATTTCAATGTCTTCGCCATTCAATCCCGCCCAGAAGTTCACTTCAAAGCCATCGCTGTAACCGGCTTCGTCTAGGAGCATCTTCGCCTGTTCGACGTCGTAGCCGTACTGCCACTTGTCCGCGTTCTCGACCCAAACCGGGTCGGTATCCCACTGACCACCCAGGTCTTGGCGATTGCCCAGACCGTTCAGAATAATCTCGTTGATGGTGTCGCGGTCGATAGCCATCGACAGTGCGCGGCGCACCTTCAATGAGCGCTGCATCGAGTCGGTATTCTCGTCAAATACGCCAGGGCTATTCTCATACGGGTCGCCTACCCAAGGCAAGGACGTGTCTCGCAGAGTCTCGGGCAGGTCGTCGCCCGTGATTGCGTGCGTCCACTCCCAGTAGTTACCTCCGAACGGGAAGCCGTGGATGTTCTTCGAGCCCTCAGGGGACTGCAGGAACTGACCTGTTTCCAGCAGTGCCGGCCAGTCTTTCAGCGCAAGACCGGCAATCTGTGCCTCGCCGCTTTCGAGCATCGCCCTGCGGGTAGAAGCTTCAGGAACCTCTAGGATTCGGACCTTCTCGACGAAGGGGACCTTATCCCAGTGATCGACGAATGCAGTCAGGAACATGCCGTTCTGCACAACCCAGCCGTCCATCTGGAACGAGCCGGTGCCGGTGATGTTAGTGCGCATCCACTCTTCGGCTTCGTCTTCAGTCGCGAAGCCTTTGTTCTCCATAACTGTCTGAATCTTGGGGAACATGCCAGTTCCCTCATTGGCGTCGGTGAAGAGCGCGGTAAGAGTGTGGCCCGCAAAAGCATCCCAGTGGAAGCGTGCCGTGTAAGGATCGACCGGCTCGACTTCCTTGATAGCGAGGTCAATCTCAGCAGAGCTGTCGTGCCGCGCTTCCTCTGTGAAGGAAGGCATCAGAGCGTGGTATGTCCACATAATGTCTTCGGAAGTAAGTTCGCCCCAACCTCTGTGGAACTGCACGCCCTCATTCAGATTGAAATCGGTGTAGGAAAAGTCGGGTGCTGTTTCCCAGCCCCGTGCTAGCCAAGGTGCAGCCGTGATTCCACCATCATCGCCACGCGAAGTCTGCAGCAAGGATTCTTGGGCGGAGACAACGGTTAGGGATGCGCACCACAAGCAGTCTGTGGGGAAGCCGCTAGGTGAAGCGACACTGGTGATTGCAACAACCAGTGTGCCGGCGGGCTTTGTCGATTCTTCCATCATCGCTGCTTGTCTTCTCGGAGCCGCCGTCGGCTGGAAAGTCTGTGGCGCGGTTACCGCCTGAACAACTGGCGTAGCCGCCATTGCCGCAGGAGCCGCAGGCGCGGCTGGTGCCGGTGCGGCCGGTGCTTGTGGTGCTTGTGGTGCTTGTGCGGGCGCGGCTGGTGCCACTGCCGGTGCTGCCGCTGCGGGTGCAGGTTGAGCCGGTGCTGCGGGTGTCGTTGGCGCAGGCGCTGCGCCACCGCATGCCGCCAGTAACAGCGCGAACACTGCCAAGACGCCCAATATTATAGTAGGTTTCCAGTTCATCCTTACCCTCCTGATATTCCTTTCGCCAGGCGATGGACTTCGGGGTTACACACTAGATTTCACGCTCCGCAGTATCGGAGCATCCGTATGGGGCATACTTATAATGTATATCAACGGGTAAGTCAAGTCTCGCACACTAAAATCCAGCGTCATAATTGCTATTATCGCCCCGAATATCTTGGTTGTTTGAGACACCGCTTGCGGTGTATAGTGCGGTGCTAGGCTACAGGTGGTACGAACAAGCACAACGAGCAACCAGTTCCATGGGGGCAATCTATGCGATACGACACGGTTATCATCGGCGCCGGCTCGGCGGGCAGCACGCTCGCGAGCAGGCTATCGGAAGACTCCGGGCGCTCCGTATTGCTGCTTGAGGCTGGGCCGGACTACCCGGATTTCGAGCGGCTGCCGGAGCATATCAAGTATGGTGTGCTGCCTTGGTATCATCAAGCCGATGTCGATGAGCATACATGGGGCTACGAAGCGCAGGCGACGCCGGAACGACCGTCGTTCAGACTGCCACGCGGCAAGGTAACCGGCGGGTCGAGCGCGATCAACGGGCAAGTATATTTCCGCGGCATTCCGGAAGATTATGACGGCTGGGCGGCCGAAGGCAACGACGAGTGGGCGTTCGTCAAACTGCTGCCATACTTCCGCAAGATGGAAGACGATCTAGACTTTCACGGCGATGACTTTCACGGCTCGGACGGCCCGATTCCTGTGCGGCGGTACAACCAAGACGAGCTGATGCGCGTGCCGAGCGCCTTCTTGGAGGCGACGCAGGCGGCAGGATTCCCCTTCACGCACGATATGAATCACCCCGATTCGACCGGCGTTGGCTACTATCCGCTCAACCGTGTGGACGGCATACGGATGAGCACGGCGATCACATACCTTCGTATGGCGCGCCATCGCCTCAACCTAACCATAAGGGCGGATGTCATGGTGCGGCGCGTGCTGTTCGATGGCGGCAGAGCGGTTGGAGTGGAAGCGGAGAGCGGCGGCGAAGTATTTCGCATAGACGCGGGCGAAGTCGTGCTGAGCGGCGGCGCGATAAACTCTCCGCAATTGCTGATGCTGTCCGGCGTCGGACCGCGCGAGCATCTCGCCGAAATTGGCGTGCCGCTAGTTCAGGACCTGCCCGGCGTAGGACAGAACCTCCGGGATCATCCGGCGGTGTTCATGCTGTACCGGAGCGACAATCCGATCCAACCGGACGCGCCGGCGCTTCAAATCGGCATGCGCTACACTACGCCCGGCTCGCCGTACCGCAACGATATGCAGATGCGCCCGCTGCATGTACGCACTGAGCATATGCCGATCAACTTCGATGTCACTAGCGACATCACGCCTACGGGCTTCAGCATCGCTCTGCAAAAGGCGCTGTCAAGCGGTGAACTGCGGCTCGATTCCCCCGACCCGCATCAGCAACCGCATGTCAACTACCGCTATCTGACCGACCCGTTCGACAGGGAACGGCTGCGTGGCGCATTGCGGCTGTGCGCCGAACTGACGCAATCCGACGCATTCGCCGATGTCGGCTTGACGCGAATCTCGCCGAACGACGACGATCTAGCCACCGACGACGCGCTCGACAAATGGCTGCTGGACAATGTTCTGACGCAGCATCACTCATCCGGCACCTGCAAAATGGGTCCCACAAGCGACAACATGGCGGTCGTGGACCAATATGGCAGTGTGCACGGCATAGAAGGGTTGCGCGTCGTCGATGCGTCCATTATGCCTGACGTGATTCGCGCCAACACGAATGTTACGACAATAATGATCGCCGAGCGCATCGCCGACTGGATGCGTAACGCCTAGGCTAGCCAAGTGTCCCTTCATGCATGCATGCCAGAGTTTCAACGCGGCAAATCGCCGCCAATAGATGAGGACAACCCGATGACAAACTCCGCAGATCCGCCCATCACCACAGATGACCACGCCGAAGCCGTGCGCCAATGGTTCGCGTTGCTGGAGCGATACTGCGCGGCGGCCGATTACGACACAGCCGAGCTCATAGTCGCCGACGATGTGGCGTCGTTCGGCACGGCAATGGACATCGTGCGCGGACGCAAGCCGCTGCGCGAGGGACAGTGGGAGAGCATCTGGGGCAACATAAGCAATTTCAAGATGGATCTGGAAAATGTCCATGCGATGGGCAGGGGCGATATGGCGTGGGGCATGGTTACCTGGACTTCCGTCGGCTTCGACGGCAATCACAAGCCATTCTACCGACCCGGACGCGCCACCGTCGCACTCGAACGGCGCGATAGGGTTTGGCTGGCCGTGCACACGCATTTCTCGCTGTTCCCCGGTACACCACCACGCACATTCGGCACAGGCGATTAGTGAGATTGAGATAGGCAAGGCGCCGTTGAAATCTATACGCAAGCGATGTCAGAGATTGGATTGAAATAGCCCCTGTCTTAGTATCTTGAATAAGGCTACGGCTCTCTGCGAATCCACTAATGCTGACTTACCTCACCTCCACCCTCTACTTCGCCACCAGGGGGAAGGGCTTAATGACATTGAACAGAATTGGAGGCGTCATATGCAGCTAGAAGACAAAGTTGCACTAGTTACAGGCGGCGCGCGTGGTCTGGGCAAGGGCATCGCGTTAGTGCTGGCTGAGCGCGGCGCAGATGTGGCGTTGTGTGACATCGACATTGCCGGCGCTCGGCACACTGCTGAGGAAATCGAAGATCTCGGACGCGTCGCGAAGGCATATCAAGCGAATGTAACGGTCCAATCGCAACTCGTCGAGATGGTGACGCAAACCTTAGCCGACTTCGGGCGCATCGACATTCTGGTGAACGCGGCGGGTGTAATTGGCGCGCCGGGCTTTGAAGAGACGACCTGGTCTCGTGAAGAAGACTGGGATCTGACATTCGATGTCAATGTGAAGGGCACGGCGCTCGTGTCGGATGCTGTCAGCCCGCATATGAAAAGTCGGCGCTCGGGCAAGATTGTGAACATCGCGTCTCACGGCGGGCGAGACGGTGCCGGCGGCGGCGCGTATGGCGCATCAAAGGCAGCCGTGATTCACCTCACGCAATCGTATGCGCTTGAACTCGCGCCGTGCAACATCAATGTGAATGTGATTTGCCCAGGCAGTATTTGGACGCCGATGTGGGAGCGCATTGCCGATCGCGCCAAGCGCAATAATCCAGAGCAGCAAGACCTGACGCCGCGCGAAATTTTCGACGCCGCCATCAAGGAACGCTGCCCGCTTGGAAGGGAGCAAACGCCGGAGGACATCGGCAAGGCGGTGGCGTTCTTCGCGTCCGACGATGCGCTGAACATCACCGGGCAGTCGCTCAACGTAAACGGCGGCACGCGTATGAACTAGGGCAGCGCAAGTCTCGCCATGCCTATTCAGAGTCGTCTAGGAATAGCTGCATATACTCGTCGTCGTGATACTCGCCGTTCACCAAGATGGAACGCCGTTCTATCCCGCAAGATTGGAATCCGAGCGATGTGTACAGTCTGCGGGCGTAGGCATTGCCGCTGATGACGCCCAGCCCTATCTGCCGTAAGCCGGGCATCTCTTTCGCACGCCGGATTGCATCGAGCATCAGCGCGCGTCCCAAACCCTGTCCCTGCGCTTCGGCGGCAATGTACATTCCCCAAATGCTGCCCTTGTGCAGCACGCGCTCGCCGCGCTCACGCCGGAATCCCACCATTCCAATAAGCGCATCGCCCAAGAAGACGCCAAGAACAAAATCGTGCGGTGCGTCGGCCGTCTCGCGCAGCCGACGCGCCACATCCGCCATCGGAGTTGCCGCCTGCGACTCGTAAGGCTGCGCAAACGCCGCCGGATGCTCCTTCAGCGCACGAAGCCGCAGTGCATTGTAAGCTTCGGCGTCCGCCTCAGTAAGCGGTCGTATCTGCATGCTCATATTGGGACCTTGCTACACATTGCTGGCGATTCAATTGTGCTGATGAGAGGCAATAGTGAACCGCTTTATATTACCACTCAAAGCCAATTGACAAGCAATTGATGCGACTGTCATCATTTTGCACTAGGATCAAAAGATGAAAGAGGGGGAGTAGAATCGTCTGCCTGATTGGAAGAGAGTTGCAACCGGTGTCCGGAGTAAGCAATCTTTTCCGGGCAAGTATCCGAGGTGCGGCAGTTAAGCGTGGCACAGGCGGGACAAGCGAGACGCGACGGCTACCGAGTTCTTCGTCTAGATCTTGAAGATGGACGGCGGTCGTTTCTACGTCGGGCAGACGCAAGATTTACGCGAGAGAATATCTGAGCACCGGGTCGGCAATACCAAATCGACTGCGGGGAAGAACCCCAAGCTGGTCTGGTTTGCGCAGATGCCTTCTCGCGACTGCGCGCGAAGTCGAACTGAAGAAACTTGTCGATGGCAACCCACGCGAAATCCGACGAATGGTAGTCAGATTTCAAGACCTCATCAGAGAGGTCGATTACGACTGATTGCCGTCCGCAGACCAGATTGTGTGGTAGTTCTTGCCTAGTATGGCGTTCACGTGCTCGTCGCGTTCCATTTCGCGCAGTTCGATGAGCGCTCGCTCGCATTCGTCGATCGCCTCGTTGGCATCGGCGCGCTCAAGCCGCTCTATCAGCCTGTCCCACAATCCCAGTCGCACCAAACTGTCCACATAGCGCGTCCACGGAATCACCGCGAGGTTTCGCACTCGCGGTAAGCCGGGCCGTTGGCGCCGGATGAGACGCAGCCGCTCCCGCGGAGACGCCGCCATCGGCGCAATCTGCACCATCGGCGCGTGTCTGTCGTTGCTGCGCGGGTCAACAACCAGCGCTTTGCGAAAGGATGGGAAGAACACGGAAATCACATCCGCGCTTTCTATCGAATTCAGCATCCCGTCTATGTCGAACAGGAAATCGCTGTTCATAAATCACGACTCCTTGCTCAGATTGTCACTAACTATGAATCCACAAGCTCGCGCACTGTCTCGATGAACGATGGCAGGACGTTCTTCCAGTCGCCGACGACGCCGAAGCTGGCGCTCTTGAAAATGTTGGCGTCCTCGTCTCGGTTGATGGCGACGATATTCTTGGACGCCGAGCAACCCGCCATATGCTGGCTCGCGCCGGATATGCCAACCGTGATGTACAGGTCGGGCGTGATGGTCTTGCCGGTCAAGCCTACTTGGTAGCTGTGGTCGAGCCAGCCTGCGTCGCACACTGCGCGCGATGCGCCGACCGCGCCGCCAAGCAGTCCCGCCAAGTCTTCGAGCTGGTCGAACGGCTCCGGACCGCCAAGCCCTCTGCCGCCGCCAATGACGACGTTCGCGTCTTCGAGCCGCACGCCTTCGGATTCCTGCCGCACCGTCTCCACCAGCCGCGCCTTCACGACGGACGGGTCAAGATTGGTGTTGACGACGACGATTTCGCCGGTTCGCGAATCGTCAGCGTCCAGCGGTTCGTATGCCTTGGCACGCAATACGACCATCTGCGGGCTGGCATCCGGGAATGTTACCTTCGCCAGAGCGTTGCCGCCGTAAACCGGGCGCACCGCAACGACCTTCCCGCTGTCGCCGTCTGCTTCGACTTCTAGGCAGTCCTGCGCCAAGCCAACGCCAAGCCTAAACGCGAGTCGCGGTCCGACATCGCGGCCGGAGAGCGTGCGCCCAACCAGCACGACCGATGGCTGCGCTTCGTTGCACACCATCGCAAGCGCGGCAACCTGCGCGTCCAACTGCAAATCGGCGAGCACATCGTCCTGCGCCAAGTATGCCTTGTCCGCGCCAAGCGCAATCGCCGCCTGTCCTGCCGCCTCGCTGCCATTCAGCAGCACGACGGCGACTTCTTCGCCGCTCGCGTCGCCGATGCCGCGTCCGGCGGCAAGCAGTTCGCCCGTGATGCTCTGCAGTGCATCGCCATTCAGTTCGCCTACAACAAGAACCCCTGCCATATCTCAATTCTCCACTTGTCTATGTTTCCTTATCGCCTGCCCTGCGTTGAGCAGACAGAAAAGGTAGGAATATCAAGACAGAACGCGAGATTATATCATCCCGTTCGGTCGCCGTCTATATTTCTAAGTGCTCATGAGACGATTTCACAGATCTTTCCCGAACGCAGTGAGGAATCTGAAATCTTCGCATGCATACCTGTTTCCGACTCTAGATTTTTCGCTTCGCTCGAGATGACAGGAATAAGTTGCATTCGTGAATTCGTCTCATGCCCATATGCCTGCATATAGTGGTGGGCATAGTTCCATTCGCGCCGAGACACGCCTCATCCTAACCATCTTCGCCAGTCAAGCGAAGGGGCTAAATGAGCCGTTCTTCGCGCAGCCGCAGCGCAAGCTTCCTGCCAGCGTCAGCGTCGTCCTCGCCTTCAATTACTTCAACTTGATTATCGCTGACCGGGATGTACAGTTCAGTCAGCGTCAGCTTTGGTTCGAGCGCGGACGCATCCAAACCGACATCGGCGGTGCTCCAGTTCGTCGGCTGCTTGCGGCTCGCCTGCATAATGCCGCGCAGAGTCGGGTAGCGCGGCTCGCCCAGTTCGTTTGTGACCGTGACCAGCGTGGGCATAGGCGCCTCGACGACTTCGTATCCGTCCGTCAGCGCACGCTGCACGATGAGGCCGTCGTCCACAACTTCAATGTTCTGCGCCAACGTGATGCACGGCAACTCAAGCATCTCCGCGATGCCCAGCGGCACGTGCGCCTGATCCCAGTCGGATGCCTGCCTGCCGCACAGCACGAGGTCGTACTCGCCGACCTTTTTGATCGCTTCCGTCAGCACCGTTGCAGTGGCGAAGGCGTCAAGGCCGTCCAGCCCTTCGTCGTCGATGAGCACGAGTTCGTCCGCTCCCATCGAAAGCGGCTTTTTCATCACATCCATCACGAAGCCGTTGCCGATGGATATGACTGTAATCTTCGCCGCGTCGCCGTTGTCCTTTAGCCGCAGCGCAGCCTCGACAGCGTTCTCGTCAAAGCCGTTGACGACCGGCGGTATCCCCGGCGCAGGAACGACTTTCTTCGCATCCGGGTCGATGTTGAAGGCGGAAGCGGGCGTCTCTGGATCCATCACCTGCTTCACGCACACAATTATGTTGATCGCCATGGATTCTCTCTACTCTGCTTGTCCCAATTGTGTTGACTTTCCGATGTGAATACATTGTCTATCTGCGGCGTCTCGCCATCGTGCAATCCGCCTATCCGAATGTTATTAGCCTGTGGGTTGAGTGTCAAATGAAAACGGCCGGCTTGGTTATCTGAAGAGCTCCATTCCCCTATAGGGAAGGGCAAAATGGAGATAAATTTGCATCAAATGCAGCGAGCGAAACGGAAGGTTTCATAGACTGATGAATAAAATATGTATTAACTAGGCAATATGCTATGTATAAAGTGCAATTATAAGAATGTCAGTATATATTTTGGGGCATCTGAACATTAAGGCAATTCACAATCTCTGTTGGGTGTTTGAATGCGGGCAATTAGATTAAATGTCCGCACATTTCGCGAGTTGATGCAGATTTATGAGCACTCAGAGACGCCATGAGCAAGCCTAATTCCGCACCGCAAGCAACAAATCAAGGTGCCCTGTCGTTTTGCTGTGGATACCCTTCTCTGCCTGCCTAGTTTGACTGGTGAATCGTGCTGAACACGGTGTTACAGGCGTGTAGAGACTCACCTAAAATTGCCTGAAAATCAGGGATTTTCGCCTTGACAGTCATTTGAGGTAAGTTTTAGCCTTTGTTTAACACTTTTCCAATAGATTTTTTCGGGTGTCATGTGGACGCGCAAATCTCGCGCTGCTATGTGGAGTGAGGAGCCGGTAAGGGGCGCTCTTCATTGACCGTATCCACAGGAAGTTAAGGGACTTTCGACACACGAGCTGCCGGGCATTCGGCGGCAATCTATGGGTTCATGCTTGCCGAAAGGCGAGCGGAAATTTCGAGTGACATCTTGTCTGGGGGACTTTTGCGCCATTTTTCAGGAGGGCGGTTAAGGCGAAAGCCCCCCACAACATGTCGGAGAATGCCGTAAGGCGGATTGAAGAGGATGCGATGGTTATTCAGGCTCACGAATTCGATACGTATAGCCCAGAAGAGTATCAGGACGTCGCGCGCAAGCCGCAAGTCGTCGAGGTCGCTCCCCCCAAGGGCGACCTGATCTGCCCGCGCTGCGACACGCCGCTTCGCATCAACTACGACGAGCCTCAGTGCCTTCAGTGCGGGTATGTCGATTACACTTATGTCCCGCCCAACGCACACAAGCGAAAGCGAAGTCTGATGAGTAGGGGCACGCAATATGTGCTGCGCTATACGGGTTCGTCTGATGTGTTGTCTGACACGTTGACGCACGTGCAATTGCAGCGATTCCGCAACCGCGCTATATACCTCGTCAGCTGCCCTTTCTGCCACCAGGAGATGACGCAGTCGTCGTTGTCCGGAAAACGGCGAGAAGTCCGCGAAGAGCGCTACAAGTGCGAGTCCGGGCACCGCATTTCTCTGCTGCCCTCAAGGAACGGCTCACTCGGTTGGAAGTAGCGCGCAACTCACACTGCAACGGATTGCCGGCGGCACAATGGCACATACCTCCAGTCCCGCCGGCAGTTCACGTCTATTGCTCGGACCAGCATTTGCCCTTGCCAACAAGCTTTGATGAATCTCAAGTCAAGGGTTAGCAGACAATAGCCGTAGAGACACGGATATGACCAAAATCGCAGACCTGCACACGCACACGCGCGGCGCCCCTGTGTTCATCTGCGATTTCTCGCCACCTAGGGGCGCATTCTACGATGGCATAGACGCCGTTAGATCGCTCGGCATGGACTGCATATCGATCCCGTACAACCCTGGCAAGGCTGTGTACGCCAATTCCGCGATCGCTGCGCATACCATAAAGTCAGCGACAGGCATGGATGTGGCTTTCACCATCGCTACCAGAGACATGAACATTCTCGCCGCGCAAAGCCTGCTTGTCGGCGCTGCGCTGTTAGGGCTGGAAAATACCATCGTCGTGCGAGGCGACGATTTCGCCGGAAGCGAATTGCGACAGACGGAGCCCGTTCACGACCGCACCCCGACCGCGCTAATCCGATCCATCGCCGCACTGAACAGCGGCATCGATTTCAGGGGCAGGCAATTCGACGCGCCAACCAACTTCTGCATCGGCGCGGCAATCGACACCAGCCGTCCTGTTGAACGCGAAGTCGCGCTCGCTAAACGCAAGATTGACGCTGGCGCACATTTCTTCATCACCCAGCCCGGCTTCTCGCCCAACGCGCCTCTGCATTTCCGTGAGGCATACACACAGACTTACGGCGATGCCTTGCCAATACCCATATTCTTCGGCATTCAAGTTATGGCGCAGGGCAGCATAGCATTCACCGAAATTCCGCAGTCCGTCAGCAACGATCTAAACGCGGGCGTTTCGCCGGCGGACATCGCCAGCCGCGCTGTGGACGCGTTCTTGGCAGCAGGCATGTCGTCCTTCTACCTGATGCCGCCAATACTAGGCGGCGGCAAGCGCGATTACGATTCGGCTGCTAAGGTTATCAGACGCTTCAGAGCCTAGAGTTGGATTCGGCATATATAAATCGCCACCAATCCTAGCCATTGCCCTTTAATGGAGAGGGGACACTAGGCGCAAAAGAAGAGCCGCCCATGCTTGGGCGGCTTCGTCTTGCCAGTATATTCGCTTTCGACCAGCCTTCTTACCGACGGCGTCTGCTAGTCTGAGGATGGCAGCTTGCGCGGCTGCTGCACTTCCATTGGCGCGCCGTTGTATCGCAGGTCACACTGTCCCGCCTTCGTTACCAACACCGTAACTCCCTCTTCGTCGGACTGATAGCGCCTGCCAAGGTTGATAGTCATGGCGTCCGCGCTGGTCGCCGTGCCATCGAATCCGTTGCTCGAATCCTTTTCTTGCAGCGGCACCTCGCCGTCCGTCAGCACGCCATCGCCACCCTTCGTAACGACAAGCTCCGCGCCCGATGGGGTGATATATCTCGTTCCCGCCTTAATCATTCCTTCTGTACCTCGTCTTGCAATTGGAATAATTCGATCCTGCCGCACTTTAACGCACTAGGCTATCCAGATATCTTACTCCCATTCGAGAAAATCTTCAAACGCTGCGCAACCCAGCCCAGCCGTCGATGTAAGTATGGCGTCAGACCGCGCCCACGCCGCTTGCCGCCGCGTGCTGCTCGTCGGCGTGGTATGAGCTTCGCACTAGCGGACCGGACGCCACATGCCGAAATCCCAACGCCTCGCCTTCCTGTCGCAGCTCATCGAACTCGCCGGGCGTGTACCACCGCGCCAATGGCGCATGTTTGTCTGACGGCCGCAGGTACTGCCCAATTGTCAGCAGGTCGCAGTCCACCGATCGTAGGTCGCGCATCGTATCGATAATCTCGTCCCAGCTTTCGCCTAGCCCAACCATCATTCCTGACTTCGTTACGGCGTTTCTGTCCAGCCGCTTGGCGTTCGTGAGCAGTTCGAGCGACATATCGTAGTCGCCTTTTGGACGTACTCGGCTGAACACGCGCCGCACTGTCTCGATGTTGTGATTCAGCGTGTCGGGCTTGGCGTCCATCACTTTGGCGAGCGCGTCCACATCGCCCTGAAAGTCCGGTATCAGCACTTCGACCTTGCACGATGGCAGGCGCTTGCGTATTTGCCGAATGCACTGCGCGAATATGAACGCGCCGCCGTCCGGCAAATCGTCCCTGTCCACCGATGTGATGACGGCGTAGCGTAATCCCAGCCGTTCCACCGTCTCCGCGAGTCGCACCGGCTCTTGCAGGTCGAGTGTGGTCGGCATGCCGGTGTTAACGGCGCAGTACGAGCAGGCACGCGTGCAGATGTCGCCGAGCACCATAAATGTCGCCGTGCCGCGGTCCCAGCACTCGCCGATGTTCGGGCAGTGCGCCTCTTCGCAGACCGTGTTCAGCCCTTCAGACTTTACGAGCTGCCTTAGTTCGATGTAGCCTGCGCTTCCCGGCGCCTTAACTTTCAGCCAGTCCGGTAGCCTTCTTGCCCTTGCCATATTCCCTCCGATTCGCGTGTACCGCTATGATACCAGATTGCCCAGAATTTGACGCAGTTCTTCCCTTCCTGCTTTATAGGGAAATATGGGGGGAATAGGACGGGGGGCAGCCGTGAACCGAAACACGTCACTCCATATGCCACATCACAATAGGTAGCTCTTGCGTTATACAATTGCAGCGGTTCACGCTATCATTAGCATGCCAATCATGGAACAGGAACGAATACGAAACAGGAGGCAAGGATAATTATGGCAGAATACATACCGTCGCCGACGGATTGGGTGCGCGAGCAGGTTGATCTGTACGAGAGCAGCGGCGGCACTGAAGGCACCACGCTGCGAGACACCGGGCTGCCCGTTATCGTAGTTACGAACCAAGGCAACAAGACGGGCGCCATCCGCAAGACGCCGCTGATGCGCGTGAAGGACGGCGACAACTACATTCTCGTCGGCTCGCGCGGCGGTGCGCCGACTAACCCCGTATGGGTGTATAATCTGCGCGCACACGCCGATGTGCAGATTCGCGACGAGACTGCCGTGTTCGACATGCGAGTGCGCGAAGTTGACGATGAAGAAGAGCGCGCCCGCTTATGGGAACTTTGCGTCGCCGCATTCCCGCCATACGCGGACTACAAGAAAGCCACAGAGCGCACGATACCCGTGTTCGTTGCCGAACCTGCGTGATGAATTGCACCCGCGCATATTCCGCGCAAAGCAACAGCCCCCACGAATAAAGATAAACTCGTGGGGGCTTTAACCTTCTGGGGCTCTAACCCGTGGGGGCTACGAACCGAATATCAACGGCGGATATTGTCAGCCTAGAAGGAATAGTATCGCACGCCCGGCGAAACCATCCGGAAGTACCATCCGCCGTTGTCGGTCTTCCTCTTCACCTGCGCCTGCTCAGACTCCTCCAGTAGTTCCTCGATTTCCCGTGTAGCCCTAGAGTTGAGCTTCTCGCTCACGACTACTTGCTCTCGCCGCTCAAGAATCACTGCTTCTGCCATAGAACCACCTCCTTCAAGAGTGTACGATACGAATGTAACACTTGACACAATGCGTGTCAACATAGTGCTATTTTTCACATAAACTTTGATACACATTTCACAAAGTACCGGTTCGTTCTCGTCGGAAAAGACACCTCCAATTGTTTTCGCGCCTTGTTCACGCTACCATTGCTGCATGTCAAACCAACAAGCCCAACAGGCACAGATAAATCCCGGTATTCGGCGGCGGCGCAAGGACACGGACGCGGCGCCTGAAATCGCCACGCTCGAACTGCACGCATGGGGTAATCTCGGAGACACGCTTGCGAACTTTGAGGATGGCGTCATCAACGTATTCGGTGGCATACCGGGCGAGCGTGTACGTGCGCGCATCATTCGCTATCGCCGCAGACGCCGCCAGCATGTATCCGCCATCGTCGGCGAAGTCATTGACGCATCGCCGCACAGGATCGACCCGCCGTGCGCATACTTCGGCGCGTGCACCGGCTGCCAGTGGCAGCACATTGACTACGACCACCAACTCGAACTAAAGCGGCAGCGCGTGGCGAATGCGCTCGGCGAATACCCGGAGCTGCGGAGAATCATCGTCTCCGAGACGCTGCCCGGCCCGCAGATGTTCGGCTACCGCAATCATGCGCGCTTCACTATTCGCGAGTCTGGCATGCTCGGCTACATCAATCGGCTGACGCGCCGCTTCGTCAAGGTCGATGACTGCGCGCTGATGCATCCGTGGATTAACGAAGCATTGCGCGCGCTGCAAGGCAAAGCCGCAGAGACCACGCAGCTTTCCGTCCGATACGGAGTCAACACCGGGGATTGGCTGATACAACCGACGATGCACAACCCGGATATTCCGCTGCCGACCGGACAGACGCACTATTGGGAACAGATGCACGATCGCCACCTGCGCATCGCGTCTCCATCGTTCGCGCAGGTCAACACACCGCAGGCGGAACGGCTCGCCACCATAGTTAGCGAACGCCTTCGGCTTGATGGCACCGAAACGCTGGTTGACGCATACGCAGGAGTCGGCACATTCGCGGTGCTGCTCGCGGATTCTGCGTGCCGCGTAATTGCCATCGAAGAATCGTCCGCAGCCGTCAACGACGCAGCCGTGAACATCGAAGGCATCACCAACCTAGAGTTCGTTTGCAGCAGAACGGAAGACTATCTGGACTCGCTAGACGACCCGCCGGATGCTGTCATAATCGACCCTCCGCGAGTCGGCTGCCACCCGGCAACCTTGGACGCGCTAATCCGCCGCAAGCCAAAGCGCACTGTCTATGTGTCCTGCGACCCCGACAGCCTAGCCCGCGACCTCGCCTACCTAGTCGCGGGCGGATTCGCAGTCTCTTCCGTCGAACCAGTGGACATGTTCCCGCAAACCTATCACACCGAATGCATCGCAACCCTCGTCCCGGCGGTTACATTGCCTGCTGATGGTCAGCCGGAAGATACGCCCTTGTGAGTTGCTTGCCTCCTGGGTGACGCTAGGATGGGGGCGATCTATCTCAGATTGAATCATGCTCGCCTCTAATCGAACAGCAATGGATTACCGCGCCATAACTTTCGTGTAAAATAGGCACTACCATGCCACACCACTACCGTTACAGGAGCAACCGACCGGGCTGGCGACGGCTGATACTCGCGTCCGGCTCGCCGCGCCGCCGGCAGCTCATCAAGGCTATCGACCTGCCATTGCGGATTGTGGGCAGCGGCGATGACGAACCCGACCCGAGCGCGGGCGAATCGCCACGCTTGTATGTGCAGCGGCTGGCGCTGCAAAAGGCAAAGTTCGCCACGAAAATGACTAGAGATGACATAGTGCTCGGGGCGGACACATCCGTGGCAATCGACGACGCGATTCTCGGCAAGCCCGCAAGCGCAACCGAGGCAGTGCAGATGCTGCTACTGCTGCGAGGCCGCATGCATGAGGTCGTTACCGGCATCGCAATTCTGGACACTGAGACCGGCATCTGCTCCACGAGCGCGAGGGCGAGCAAGGTTTATATGCGGCAATACTCGGACAACGAAATCGCCCGCTATGTCGAAAGCGGCGAGCCGTTCGACAAGGCGGGCGCATACGCCGCGCAGGATGCGTCGTTCAAGCCCGCCGAGCGCATTGATGGCTGCTATGCCAATGTTATCGGGCTGCCGGTGTGCGATGTGCTGACGCTCCTCGACCGCATAGGCGTGCCCACAACATTCAGGCTTGGCTGGCAGATATATCCCGGCTGTGCGGACTGCGATTACTGGGCTACGCAGACAGCGACAAAGAAGGGAGCGCGGCGCGTATGAGCTTCCTCGGAATGGGCACATTCGAAATAATCGTCATATTGCTGGTCGCCTTCATCTTCCTTGGACCGGAGCGCATGGTTGACGCCGCCAGAACGCTCGGCAAGTGGACAGGGGAACTGCGCCGCATGGGATCAACCGTGCAGGCAGAGATGGATGACATCGGCAACATCGGCGCGCCGCTGTCACAACGACCCGCGCCGCCCCGGGATCAGCAACCTAACGATGGCGATAACCCGTCGAATACACCGCTCGACCAAGACGAACCGGACGCCCGTCAGGCGGATGGACCCGTGGCATTCCGCAGAAGTAATGCAGATACAGTCAGACAACAGCAGCCGCAGCAACCGCCGCGCGAAGAGACACGCACAACTTCCGGCGAGGACAGCGTATGAGTTCCGACAAAGGCGTGCCGTTTCAGGACCACATCACTGAGCTTCGCCGCCGTGTGATGTACTCGGCGATTGCCATTCTCATCACCACCGTCATCGCGTTCATCTTTCATGAACAGGTGCTGACGCTGCTTATGCAACCAGCGCAGGGCTTCACGAACATCCCGAGCGGCAAGCCCATCTACACCGACCTTACCGAGTTCATCAGCACCGCGATGAAGGCGTCGCTGTTGGTCGGGCTGTTAACCGCGCTGCCGTTCGTGCTGTACCAGATGGTAATGTTCGTCGCGCCGGGCCTCAGTCCGTCGGAGCGGCGCTACCTGTACGCACTGCTGCCCGCCGTCGTGCTGGCGTTCATACTCGGCGCGGCATTCGGCTACCGCGTGTTATTTCCGCCCGCGATACACTTCCTGCTGAGCTTCGGCAGTGACATAGCCACGCCATACATCCGCATCGGCAGCTATGTGAGCCTGATGATCTCGCTGCTGTTCTGGATGGGCGTGGTCTTCGAGACGCCCATCGTGCTGTTCTTCTTGTCGCGCATCGGCGTCGTATCACCGGAGCAACTTGGCAGGCAGCGCCGCTACGCCATCGTGGTCGCGTTCATACTCGGCGCGCTCATTACGCCTACCTTTGACCCCATCAACCAGACGCTAGTCGCATTGCCCATAATCGTGTTGTATGAAGTAGGCATCTGGCTAGCCAAAATCGGAGCCAGGCAGCGAAGCCGACAACGCGCCAACGAAGCCGCTTAGCATGTTGGGCAAACGAAAAGCCCGAGGCTTTTTGCCTCAGGCTTTCACTGCAATTGTATGCACATGTCCGGCAACACATCCGGCGCCAGACTGATTAAAGGCTAGACCCTTTGCTGCCTGCTTTCACCTTGTCATCATTAGCGGATTCGGAGTCTAGCGAAGCCTCTTGGCTGTCCCGGAACTGCCGTACCGCTTTCCCAACGGCCTGTCCGACCTGAGGCAACTTACCAACGCCGAAGATAAGCAGCAACACCACTAGAATAAGGATCAATTCGACCGGTCCAATTCTGAAGGGCATAGCGCACTCTCCCTCGCAGCTATCTTTCATTAATTCGCAACTCAACACCCCAATCATAGCCCCCCCCAACAACCCAGTCAACTCAATCGAGGTCTGCAATTGCCTAATGCGGTTGTCGCCGGATGATGTCCCTCGAAAAAGAGCCACCGCGCAAAGCACAGTCAATAGCGACACATCTCAACAATTCGCTCCATTCTGCGATACAATTGCCTGCGTCAATTCATCCGCACAAACTTGAACATTCAGGAGACGAAAAATGGCGCGAATCACGCAGATTACGGAACGCAGTCAGGTGGAAGAGGGCAGCCAGGGCATTTTCGATTCGATAGCGACCAGCCGCGGGCGTGTGAGCGGACCCTTCTCGGTGCTGCTGAATAGTCCAGAGGTTGCCGGGCGCGCGGCGCATCTTGGCGCTTACATACGCTTCGAGTCCACGCTGACGCCGAGCCAGCGCGAGCTCGCCATCATCACGGCGGCGCGCGAATTCGACTGTGCCTATGAATGGGCGGCGCACGCGAGTTTGGCAGAGCAGGCGGGCGTGCCAACTTCGACAATCGACGTCATCGCCAACGGTGGCGATCTCAGCGAATTGAGCGATGACGAGGCGCTCATCGTGGGTTATGGCAGGCAAATCCTGCGAGATCATCGTGTCTCCGCGGACACATTCGAGGCGGCAAAAGCGAAATTCGGCGAGCAGGGCGTTACTGAGCTGACTGCCACAATTGGCTACTACGGTATGCTCGCCTGCGCGCTGAACGCGTTTGAGGTCACGCCGTCACCGGATATGCCGCAGCTGCCCTAATCCACCGGCGGCAAGCCGCGCCTGCGACCGAACAGCACCGCCAGCGCGCCAGCGACGACCGCCGCGACTATGAGCCATGGGTTGGAGACGGGTATTGCCGGAATCGCTGTGGGCGTTGGCGAAGGGCTTGGTATCGGCGTAGGCGTGGGAGTCGGCAAGTCTAACCCTACCCACACCTTGTTGGGCTGTCGTCCGCCATCGTCGCCGTAATACTCCGCGCCGAGCCTGCTGCGCCGCCGCACGCGCACCTGCCCGTCGCCGGCGGCAAGGCTCGCTTCGTTGTCGCTAATCGCGACTTCGCCGCGATAAAGGTACGACGATGAGCTGGGCGATGCGTCCGACTCGCTTACGACCTCGCGAAGCGCGACCCACTCGCCGACTCTATCAGAAGTGCTGAAAATCCTGGCGAGTTGTGCCTCTGAGTCGAAATCATCCACGACTTCGTAGTGAAACTCTATGCGGATGGTACTGGCCGCGTCAACATCGTTAAGTATCGAAATACGCCCATTTTCTTCCTCATGGCTGACCCAGTATCCCTCGCCATCGACAAACGCCCGCGTGTACGGATATTTGGCTATCGGTGTAGTGCCATCGTAGTCGCAATCCGAGCCTGCAAACGACTTGCTCCGTGGCGCGCCGGTGACGACATTCCAGACCGTATTCGCCGGTACTGCGCTCTCGATGTTCCTCCATTCGATATTGCAGGGAATCGTGGTGCCGAGATAGTTGTCGCGGATGAAGATAATCGCTGTGTCGCCGCTCCTACCCGGTGTATTGCCGAACTTGATTGAGATACTGCGCTCCGGCGCCGTCGGCCTCGGCGTAGGGGTTGGGTATCGCTCCGGCACAAGCGTCGGCGTGGGCGCGACGAGTGGCGGCGGGCTAGGCTCTGGCGCGTCCTCAGATTTCGCCTTCTCGTTGCCGTCTTCATCCAGATACGAGACGCTCACATGGTCGCCGCTCTTCGCATAAACGACGCCATCGCCTGCGCCCGCCATCTGTGAATCGCTGCTGACACTTACTTTGCCCAAGAACAGATTCGAGGTCGCAGACGGCGACGAATCCGCTTCGCTCACCACCTCGCTAATCGCGACCCACTCGCCATCGGCATCCGATTCCCCGACTACTTTCGCTCGCTTGTCGTCCGCGTCATAAGAATCTACGACGTAGAAGTAGTACAGGACTTCTAGTCGGCTGCCAGTGTCTAAATCGGCGGCTAGATATACTTCCGGCGTATAGGCGAAGTCCGTGAGGTCATAATTGATCAAAGTTGGCGTGCCATCGTCGTACGCGGTCAGTGGCGGTTGCGCTGCCAGGCGTGAGTGCTCGGTGTAAGCGCAGTCCTCACTGGTGGAGAACCTATCCGGCTCAGGCTCGCCGCTTCTGATATTGAACCCTTGAGCGTCGTTGCCATCATAATTCTCACTGACACCATCCCAAACTGCCACGCATGAGTGAATCGTGCCAAGCGCGCCGTCCCTTATATGAAAGCTAATCTCGCCGGTGGCCGGTGGAATCGTTCCAACAAGCCTGACAATCGGCGTTATGCTCGGCTCTGGTGTGTTGGACAGCGACGGCTTAGGCCGTATCGGCTCCGGCGTATTGGTGCTTGTGGGCGTCGGAATTGGCGTATTGGTAGGCGTTGGAGTACGCGTTGGAGTCGGCGTATATGTAGGTGTGGGCGTGCGCGTTGGAGTCGGCGTATCCGTAGGTGTGGGTGTGATCGTAGGCGTGGGCGTGATGGTTGGCGTAGGGGTGATGGTTGGTGTGGCTGTCGGCGTAGGTGTCGGGTCTCCCGGCGCGACGACGACGACATTGGATATCGTATAGTTGGTCGCACTACTCTCGATCCATACCCGTACCTGATAATCCGTGCCGTCGGTCAGTGGTACGTTGCGCCATTGCTCAGGCTCATATTCCTCCGGCACATAGTCAATCGTGAATTTGCGTACATCGCGCTCTTGCGGCATGGTGAACGAATTGCGCGGGGCGACATAGCGTTCCCAATCCGCGTCCGATTCCTCGCGCCACTGGATCGACATGCCTGTGAAATTCTGCGCATTCTTAAGTTCCCAAGACGCCACGAGCTGCCTGTCGCTGGGCATAACCTCCAAGAGTATAGACGGCGTGGGAGTGTTCGTGGCGGTAAAGGTAGGCGTGTGCGTGAAGGTCGGCGTAGGGGTGATGGTGGGCGTATCGGTAGGCGTGGGTGTATGGGTCGGCGTTGGCGTATCCGTAGGTGTAGGTGTGTGAGTCGGAGTTGGCGTATCTGTAGGCGTTGGCGTGATCGAGGGTGTTGGCGTGATAGTAGGTGTGGCTGTTGGCGTAGGTGTATCTGTGGGCGTGGCTGTCGGCGTAGGTGTCGGGGCTACCGGCGCTATTACGACGACATTAGATATCGTATAGTTGGTCGCGCCGCTCTCGATCCATACCCGTACCTGATAGTCCGTGCCGTTGGTCAGCCGCGGGTAGCGCCATTTGCCAGGCTCATATTCCACAGGGATATAGTCAATCGTGAATTTGCGTACATCGCGCTCTTGCGGCATGGTGAACGAATTGCGCGGGATGACATAGCGCTCCCAATCCGCGTCCGATTCCTCGCGCCACTGGACCGACATGCCCGTGAAACTCTGTACATTCTTAAGTTCCCAAGAGGCGTCGAACTGTCCATCGCCGGGCATAACCTCCAAGTGTATAGACGGCGTGGGAGTGTTCGTGGCGGTAAAGGTAGGCGTGGGCGTGTGAGTCGGCGTGGCTGTTGGCGTCGGAGTTGGCGTAATCGTGGGAGTCTGCGTCGGCGTCGGCGTATCGGTGGGCGTATTCGTAGGCGTGGGAGTGTGCGTTGGCGTTGGCATATCGGTAGGTGTGGCCGTCGGCGTCGGAGTTGGTGTATCTGTGGGCGTCACTGTTGGCGTAGGTGTCGGGGCTGATGGCGCGGCTACGAAGACATTCGAGACTACATAATCCTCGACACCCCGGTCAATCCAAACCCTGATTTGATAGTCCTTGCCATTGGTTAAGGCGAACTTATCATAGTCATCCTCAGCTTTCACAAGAATGTGGTCGATGGTGAATGACCTGATACTTTTGTCTTCAAACGGCTTACGCGGGGGATCATCTAATAGGTGCCAATCTGCGTTAGATTTCTCACGCCACTGAATGGACATAAACTTAAAGCTATTGACATTATCAATTGTCCATTCGGCATCAAGCTGCCCTTCGCCGGGCGTAACCTCCAAGTTTATAGATGGCGCGGGCGTAGGTGTGTGCGTGATGGTCGGCGTTGGGGTGCTAGTGGGAGTGGGAGTAATCGTGGGGGTGTGGGTATTTGTCGGAGTGGGAGTAACTGTGGGAGTCGGCGTAATGGTCGGTGTTGGCGTGGGTTCCGGTTCTCCCGGCGCTACTACGACTACATTCGAGACTAATAGGTCAGTAGTGCCTAGGTTTATCCAGACTCTAACTTGGTAATTTACTCCATTGGTTAAGTCAACTTCATACCAATCATCCGGACGTTCTTCCATTGTGTGATTGATTGTAAATGACCTAGCATCATTGTCCACCTGCACGCGAGGAGGATCGTCTGTGAGGTGCCAATCGTCAGTCGAATTCACACGCCACTGAATGGCCATATATTGGATTTTATCGACTCCGACGACTGTCCATTCGGCATCGAGCCGTTTATCGCCGGGCGTGACGGTCAAGTTAATGGCAGGCGTGGAAGAGGCTTGCCTAGCGCCAAGCATTGCTTCGACAGCAATCTGCGTCCAAACCACTGCAAGCATTGCCACGCCAAGCAAGATTACTAAGTTACGAAGTACGCCATTAGGCAAGTCACTCACACATTAGATAATAAAACATATTATAAAAGTTATATAATTGCGGGCAATGTATAGGACTATCTGATATATGTCAACTGCCATAATTGGATTGATAGCGTTTCATTCGGATGGTCGAAATAACAAGACCCGTCTGTCCAGGGCCTGTCGAAGGACGAGAATTCAGTGCGCTTTGAAGCAAGGGCTATCCCTTCTCTCAAACAAGTGATAGTATGCGCCGCATGTTATTCGTGCTAAGTGAAAGATTTATCTGTTGGCAACAATTGCGAAGTCAAGCCCATTCTGGCTATTGATTCCGATTGCGGTGGTGGTGATTCACCTGCTGATGGGCGATAGAACGGCGTACACTTTAGCGCCGGAGTTGGATGTCAGCATACGCTCCGAGCAGGTGAATTCCGACGATGCGAGCCAGACTCGTTTCACGGCTCGATTGATGTTCGAGAGCCGGGAACTCGCCGAAATAAGCAATGTATCGCTTCTGGTCGATGGTCCGCAGAAACTCGAAGTCGAGCTGCCGCTGCTGGAAGGCGACTTCGATGTTTCAGGGATGGACGGAGCCACTGGCACGGTGCTCGGCGATGTTACATTCGACAGCGTATTGCCGGTGCCGCCAGTGTACAAAGCTCGGCGCGCCGGTGGGAGTGTGCAAATCGAAGTGCTGTGGACGCCGGACAGCGAACAAGCTGCGCACGGCGACTATTCCGCAACTCTGATAGTGGAAACGGAAGGCGAAGACTTGCCCTTGACTAGCGACACTGTCCATTTCACCATCAGCAGCCCGACGCCAACACCGACACACACACCGACCGCGACCGCAACTCCGTTGCCCACAAGCACGCCTACTGCGACGCCTAGGGCGACCGCGACCGCAACGCCCACGGCGACACCCACGCGAACGCGGACGCCGACCGCGACTTGGACTAGGACTCCCACGCGAACTAGAACTGCCACGCCGAGCAGTACGCCTGCATTGTTTGGCACTGCAACTCTAGCGCCAGTAACTCGGGCTAAGGCAACGCGCACATCGACGGCTACATCCGCACCGACGGTCACGCCAACAGCCACACCTATACCGGCTGCCACTGAGGTTCTACTGCTTAACGCGTCAATTTCTATTGGTGTGACCTTTACGCCAGCGCCGCCGCTGACGGGCATTCATCTTACGCGTGCACACATCCCGCAGCCGACGGCACAGGCAACAAGCGATGGCGCACAGGCGGACACCGCTCCGACCGCAACTCGAATGCCAGAAATTACGGTGGCCTCGGTTGCTCCGGCAACCGCACCGCCGCACGCCAATTCTTCGCTCGCAGCCACTTCACTGCCTCCTACAACGACCTTGGCATCAAATTCCGTTCAGCCCATACCGGTTGTTTTGCAAAATCAGCCAATCATCAGGACAGACATACCGGAGGCAGTGCGGTTATACCCAACAGATCCCTCCAGGCCGCTGCTCATTATCGTCGATCCGCCACCTACTGTAGCGCCACTTCATGAGCCGGCGTCTGATGCTCTCCCAAATGGAGAATCCGCAATTGAGCAGATTAGTCTGGTTAGCGGGACCTTGATGATGAGAATTGGCGGCCTTTTATTATTCGCTATCGCGGCTGTAGCGGCATCTGCATTGCTTGGAATTTGGTGGCGAAGCAGGCATGCAGTTATAGACGGGGAGTGATGATGAAAGACACCCCTTTCCTAGCCTTGCTCTGTCAATGGAGGGCAATGGGGAGAGGACAGAACAAGCGACCACGAACAGACAGAGGCGCGCCCTGCAATAGTGGGACGCGCCTCTGTTTTTGTATGTGCGTTGTTTCCAGTTATGCTTGTGCCTACGCCCTTGCGGCTTCGCGTTCGCGCAGCTGCTCTACTATACGATCTACTAGGTGGGCTGGGACTTCTTCGTAGTGGTCGAAATCGATGATGAAGCCGCCTTGTCCCTGCGTCATGGAGCGCAGCTCGGTAGCGTAGCGCAGCATCTCCGCCTGTGGGGTCTCGCCTTCGATCATCGTCGTACCGTTGCCCATAGGCGTCATGCCGTGGATCCTGCCGCGCTTAGAATTCATGTCGCCGATTATATCGCCCGTGTAATCGTCGGGGACGGTTATCTGCACGCGCATTATCGGCTCTAGCAGCGTGGGCGACGCCAATTGCACGCCCTTCGTCAGCGCCTGCCCGCCTGCAATTTCAAAGCAGATGCCGGACGAGTCAACGGTGTGGTAGCTGCCGTCGAATAGCGTCGCTTTAATGTCCACAATGGGGTAGCCGGCAATTGCGCCGCCCGTCATCGCCTTGGATACGCCCTTCTCCACAGAAGGGATATACTCGCGCGGCACATTACCGCCGACGACGGTCTCGGCAAACTCGAAGCCTCCGCCACGAGGCAGCGGCTCAAGCTCCAGCCACACATGACCGAACTGACCGTGCCCGCCGGACTGCTTCTTGTGGCGATATTCCACTCGCGTCCTGCCGCTGATGGTCTCCTTATACGCGACCTTCGGCACCTGCAAAATCATCTCCGCGCCGAACTTGTTCTTCATCTTCTCGACCGCGAGGTCAACGTGTGTGTCGCCTAAACCACCAAGCAACACTTCCAGCGTGTCCGGCTCGCGCGTTACTGTTAGGCTCGGGTCTTCCTCCGTGATGCGCGACAGCGAACTGGTCATCTTGTCCACGTCCGCCTGTGACTTGGGGAAAACAGCCATCAGATAAACCGAGCTTGGGAATTCCATGCCTTCCAGTGTGAATGGGTTGTCGCGCTGGCAGATAGTATGCCCTGTTAGCACGGAGTTGAGCTTTGGCGTCGCCCCGATGTCGCCGGATGCAAGTTCAGGGGCGGCGGTCTGCTCCTTGCCGCGCACCTCGAACACCTGCCCTACGCGCTCTTGCTGTCCGGTGTTGGCATTCCAATGCTGGCTGTCTCCTGTGAATGTGCCGCTGTACACGCGGAAGTATGACAGCTTGCCTACGAACGGGTCTGCCGATGTCTTGAACACCAGCGCCGCGAGCGGTCCGTTGCTGTCAGGGCCCATGGACACCGCGCCGTCTGTGGTCTGCGCAGTTACATTGCTGACATCTGCCGGCGACGGCAGGAAATCCACCACGGCGTCGAGCAGCTCAGTCGTGCCGACCTGCGTCGTCGATGCGCCGACCAGAACCGGAATAATCAGCCCGTCCAATATGCCTTGCTTCAGTCCCGCAATCATCTCGGATTGTGTGATTTCCTCGCCTTCAAGGTACTTGTCGGCGAGTTCGTCATCGGCTTCCGCGACCGCTTCTATGAGGCGTTCGCGCGCTTCTTCAACGGCGTCCGCGGCGTCCCCCGGCGCATCTGCATCAGGATCTAGCAGGTTGACCACGCCGGAAAAGTCGGCTTCCGCACCGATAGGAATCTGCACCGGCACGCATTCCCTGCCGAATCGGTCGGTGATGTCCGCCATGATGCGATCGAAATCCGCGTTCTCACGATCCATCTTGCTGATGAAGATTATGCGCGGCATATTGCGCTCAGTGGCGAGATTCCACATCTGGTTCGTGCCAACTTCCACGCCAGCCGCTGCGGATACGACAATTATCGCGGCGTCCGCTACGCGGGAAGCAGAAATCACTTCACCACGAAAGTCCGCGTAGCCCGGCGTGTCTAGGATATTAATCTTGCTGTCGCGCCACGGGCAGGCGAGAACGGACATCTGCGAGCTGGACTGGCGGCGAATCTCCTCAGGCTCGAAGTCAGAGACTGTCGTGCCGTCTTCCACTCTGCCGAGCCGCGTGGTGTGCCCCGCGGTGTGCAGCATAGCCTCTGCAAGTATAGTCTTCCCTGCGCCCCCGTGTGACAGCAGAACTATGTTGCGCAACTTGTCGGTGGTGAACTTCGGCATACTGCTTTCCCTCCGGCTATAAAATGTGTTCCCCCAATTCTAGTCAAAGGCGCATAATCGTGCAACAGCCAGAATAGTGATTATTGTATGAGAGCATAGAGTCGCCCTTTGTGTCTCTATCAGAATGGGAAAGCCGGGAAGTGTTCAAGACGAACGCCACACACTTCCAGCAGCACGCAATTCTTTGCACTAACTTACCAGTGGGTCTATAATCAGGTGTTGAACTGATAAATGCATGCGCCGCTCTGCGTCAACCCGGTCTAGAGTAATCGATTCCTGTGACTACACATGCAGCGTACGCATTGCGAGGCAGACGATGGCTATTCGCGAAATACTGCAAATACCGCATCCCACGCTCCGACAAAGGGCGAAGAGAGTGCGCGCCATCAACGATAGTGTATTGCGTCTCGCGTACGACATGGTTGACACGATGCGCGATGCGAAGGGCGTGGGTCTCGCGGCGAATCAGGTTGGCGAACTATGGCGCGTGGTTGTGATTCAGCTGCCGGACGAAGAGGATGCGCGCATCTACATCAACCCAGAAATCACACTGCGCGAAGGCGAGCGCCGCGTCGAAGAGGGTTGCCTGAGCATTGCGGGCTATAAGGGCTTCGTAACGCGATCTGTGTCGATACGCTTCCGCGCGCTCGACCACAGTGCGAAGACCGTGAAACTGCGCGCCGAAGATATGCTGTCGCAGGCGATGGAGCACGAAGTCGATCACCTGAATGGCATCCTGTACACCGATCACATGGAGGCGCACGAAAAGCTCATCAAGGTCGTGGAAGAAGACGAAGCCGCGCCGGAGCCGGATGATGCGGATGCCGCACAGGACGACGACACAGACGGTACGAACAGCGCCGATGCCGACGATGCGCCGCAAGCCTCGCACGCCGGCGAAAGCGGTCTGTGGCTGCCCGAACAAGACTCGCGCAACACCCCCGCCACATTAAAGATCAAATAGCAAAATCTCAAATGGTGTCGAGTGCCTTTGCCACGAACGCAGTTGTACATTCTTCGCCATCGGGCTGCGCGACACCGCGCATTCTAAATCAATGAACGAAGCACTCTCAATTTCCCGCTATACTGCCTTGCCGCACGCCATACGCTTTCCGCCGATGGTGCAGCGTCTTGCGGCATTTTTCGCCGGCAGGCGCGGCGCAAGCGTGAGCATTGACGCCTATCTGGTGGGCGGCGTAATCCGCGATACGTTAATGGGGCGCGCCGTGGATGACATCGACATTGCCGTCAATGGCGATGCGTACGCGGTAGGCAGTGAGATTGCGAACGCACTTGGTGGAAACTGCGTGCGTTTGCACGACGATTGGCAGATTGCCCGTGTTGCGGTGACCAACGGCGGTGATGCTACGGGCATCGTGGATATCACGACCTATCAGAGGGGAATAGAACAAGACTTGCGACGGCGAGACTTTACCATCAACGCGCTGGGACTGCCTATCAATGCAGCAGTTTGTGACGACTGGGAAGGTTACCTGATAGACCCGTGCGGCGGGCTAGGCGACCTGCGAGACGGCGTAGTACGGATGGTGTCTGCGGTGGCATTGGACGAAGACCGCCTTCGCCTCTTGCGCGGCGCAAGACTGGCGGCGCAATTCGGCTTCGCCCTTGAATCCGAGACAGCGCATGCTATCAAGGAGCGCGCGAATCGCATCAACGAAGTGGCGCAGGAACGTGTTCGCGACGAACTAATGCGGCTCTTGGGCACACCCAGCGCATACGATGGCGTACGGCTGCTTGACGAAGTAGGTCTATTGTGCGCAGTCTTGCCGGAATTGGATGATTCGAGAGGCGTAACGCAGCCTAAGGAACACTACTGGGATGTGCTCAATCATCAGATCGAGACCGTGAGATGGGTTGACGCGATGTTCGATGACGAGAATGACCACGAATCAACGCTGCTCTCCAAAGTGCCGCGCTTCACTGGCATGCGTGAGCGCATCGCCTGCGAAGTCAGTGATGGCTTCGACAGGCTGACGTTCCTGAAATTGACCGCGCTATTGCACGATGTCGCTAAGCCCGCCACGAGGACTGTCGAAGATTCCGGGCGCATTCGATTTTTGGGGCATCACAGCGAAGGCGCGGAAATGGTTCGCAGCATGCTCACGCGGCTGCGCTTCGGGAAGCGCGGCGTTGAGCATGTCGCCGGCATGGTGCAGCACCACCTGCGTCCGCGAATGCTTGCGGCGCCCGGCGGACTGCCCACGAAGCGCGCGCTGTACAGGTACTACCGCGATGTCGGCGATGTCGCGCTTGACACGCTGTACCTGAACACCGCCGACCATCTGGCAGCGCGTGGTCCGATGATGGAGCGCGACGACTGGGACGCGCACTGCCGCCTAATCCGCTACATTCTGAATGCGGGAAGCGCGGATGGCGGCATAACGCTGCGAGATTCGGCGAAAACACTTCCTAAGTTGGTGAGCGGATACGATATAATGGACAAGTTCGCGCTTGAACCAGGACGCAGAATCGGCGTTTTGCTAGAAGGTGTGCGAGAGGCGCAGGCGAGCGGAGAAGTGAGTACTAAAGAGCAGGCTCTTGAGCTGGTGCGTGCCAGCCTTGAGCGCGGAGGTAACGGTGCGTAGGAACGCAAGAGCGTTGATTTTGATTTTGCTGCTGGTTGTGGGCGCCGGGCTGTTGCTCGGCTTCCAGACGATCAATCTTGGCGGCTTTCAGCGAGGCGGCGATACATTCCTCGGGTTGAGCCTTGGGCTCGACTTGCAGGGCGGCAGCCATCTGGTCTATCGCGCCGAACCTATCGCGGAAGATGGCGGCGAACCGCAGCCGCCCAACGCCGATGATATGGAAAGCCTGAAGCGCATCATCGAGCGGCGTGTAAACTCCTCCGGCTTGGGCGAACCTATCATTCAGATTCTCGGCGAAGATAGGCTGCTTATCCAGCTGCCGGGCGTTGCCGACCCCGAACGTGCGGAAGCCATTATCGGCGAGACGGCTCAGCTTGAATTCAAGCATCGCAGAGTCAGCCCGCCGCGCAATCTAGCCACCGAGGGCATCATTACCGACGAAGATGTGGTCAGTGTATCCGCGCAGCAACTCCCGGAAGAATTGCTGCCCGAAAGCGATACTGAAAGCGGCGAGGCGTCTGAAAGCACAGAGAATGCGGACTTGGAAATCCCTGTCATCATCGTGGAGTTCACGGAGGAGGGCGCGGCGAAGTTCGATCAGGTTCACGCCAATCTACTGCAAGAGTTCTCGATTGCGGCTGCCACAGCGAACATATTCACATACCAGAGCCAGTTGCAGGCGGGATTTCTGCCAAGCTTCACCCTTACCATCGCCGGCAACGAGTTTCTCGACTACGTGGTAGCGCCTCCGGGCATAAGCAAGCTGGAAGGCACGAATCAGTATGTATTCCCGTACCCGCAGCCATCGCCGGAACTGCCGGCAGACCCCGACGAGGCGCCGGAACCCGTCGAACCGGACGACCTTGCCACCGCGCAAGCCAAAGTCGGCGATGCGGCGACCGTAACATTCATAGAGCAGCCGGGCCGCGTGGATGAAGACTTCGGGCTTGGCGGAGACAACCTGTCGAGGGCGTACGCCAGCCTGCATGCGCAGAGCGACCAACCCATCATCAACTTGGAGTTCGACTCGCTTGGCACGCGCTTGTTCGGTGAGAAGACTACCGAGATTGCGGGCAGCCCTACCGATTCCATTGCTATCTTCCTAGACGGTGAAGAGCTGATTGCGCCGGTCGTGCGCCAGCCTATCACCACTGGTACGGCGATCATTGAAGGTGGTTTCACCTTGGAACGCGCGCAAGACATTTCGCTGCTGCTCGAAGGCGGTCGTCTGCCATTCCCGATTACCCTATTGCAGCGCCGCAGCGTTGACGCCATCTTGGGTGCGGACTCGCTTGCGAAGAGCGTGGTCGCCGGCGCGGTCGGTTTGGCGCTCGTCTTCCTATTTATGACGCTGTACTACCGCGTACCGGGCCTCGTGGCATCGGTCGCCCTGCTCATTTACGCTGCACTCGTCTTGGCAATCTTCAAGCTGATGCCCGTTACGCTCACGCTGTCGGGCGTGGCTGCGACGATTCTGTCAGTAGGTATGGCGGTGGACGCGAATGTGCTGATATTCGAGCGCATGAAGGACGAGTTGCGCAGTGGGCGCACGCTTATCAGCGCGATAAATATCGGCTTCAACCGCGCTTGGCCCGCCATTCGCGACAGCAATGTGTCCACGCTGATAACCTGCGCGATTCTGTACTACTTCTCGAACCAGCTCGGCACGACGATAGTGCAGGGCTTCGCGGCGACGCTGGCAATCGGCGTGATGGTCAGTATGTTCTCCGCAATCGTCGTGAGCAGGACGATACTGCGCGTCATCGCGACGACCAGGCTCTCGCGGCTGCTGGGCGCATTCGTACCAACCGGCGCCTCCGAACTGCCGCAGCAGCCGGCAGCGGCAGCCGTTCAGCGCGGCTAATGCTTGCTTATACGGTAGCGGCGCATCCGAGTCCAAGAGGCCGGACGCATTGGAATAATTGAACTCAACGGGTAAAATTGTCCGTCAGGAGCGACAAATTGGACTTTGTAGGCAAGAGAAACTGGTTTTTCCTGTTTTCGTTTATCGTAATATTGCCGGGCGTGGTGTTCCTCATAATCAACCCGGGCTTGCGAGCAGGTATCGACTTCAGGGGCGGCTCCACGATGACGCTTGCCTTTTCCAAGGAAGTGACGCAGCAGGAGCTTAGATCGCAGCTGGCGAGCCTGGGCGAAGTCGATTCGACGGTGCAGAGCTTCGGCGACAATACCTACTTCCTGCGGACACGCCAACTCTCCGCCAGCGAACGGGAAGGCATACTGAGCGCACTTGAGTCGAGTCTGTCGCCCGATGGCATCGAAGTGCTGTCGTCCGACCTTGTGTCGCCCGTGGTGGCGCGTGAGACGATTTTGAACGGCGCGTATGCGGTAATCGCGGCGGCGGTGGGTATATTTATCTACCTGTGGTGGGCATTCCGCAGCGTTCCGCGACCGTTCCGCTACGGATTAGCCGCGCTCGTCGCGCTTGTGCATGACCTCGTAATCGTCGTGGGCATTTTCGCCATTCTGGGCAACCTGATGGGACTCGAAGTCAACACGATGTTCCTAGTCGCGGTGCTGACTGTCATCGGCTACAGCGTGAACGACACCATCGTCGTGTTTGACCGCCTGCGCGAAAATGTTACGAACTACGGTAATCGCGGCTTCGACCAGAATGTGAATGTGAGCATATCGGAGACGATAGGCCGATCTCTGAACACAAGCCTAACGCTGCTAATCGTGCTAATGGCGCTACTGCTATTCGGCGGCGCAACCATACGGACCTTCCTAATAGTGCTGATAATTGGCGTAGTAGCAGGAACATACAGCTCCATAGCAGTGGCAAGCCAAATGCTCGTAGTCTGGGAAAACGGCGATTTTGGCAGGTTGCTGCCATTCAGACGGTCCGCTACGGCGTAAGTCTGACCGTCGGTGCAAGTCCTATTGCATTCACTAGGCAGGCGGTATAATTGCCACCCGTCCGAAAGTACGCGCCGCCTGCATATCTTCGATCGCCATCGCCGCATCGTCAAATATGCATTGCTGTGAGACGACTGGTTGCACTGCGCCGCTCGATACCAGGTCAATCGCCTTGTAGATGTGGCGTGGCGATGCGCCGGTTGCGCCGGTGATGATAGCGTCGCGAAATAGCAGCTCGGCGAGATTGAAGCGCGCGGCACGACCTGCCACTTCCCCAAGCACAACCATCCTGCCGAACTGCGCCATGCTCGCAAGGCACGAGTTGAACAGCGCAGACCCGACCGGGTTGAGCACCACATCCGCGCCGTTGTCTTCGGTTAGTGCCAGCACGATTTCGGAGAAGTCCAGCTCGCTCTCAGCTAGGAGTGCCTCTACGCCTTGCAGTGTTTCTAGTGCGCCGAGTTTGTCGGGCGATGTGGTAATGGCGAAGACACGCGCGCCCATCGCCGCCGCAACTTGCGCTAGATGTACGCCTAGCCCGCCGCCCGCGCCTACTACCAGCGCAGTCTCGCCGGAGCGTAATTGAGCGGCATCTTCGAGTGCGTTTATCGCCACACCGATGGGGCAGCCGAACAGGGCGGCGTCAACGATGTCAATGTTGTCGGGGATTGGGATTGCGCTCGCTTCGGGGACGAGCATGTATTGCGCGAACCCGCCGTCGAGACCGTGCCCGAAGCCGCGTCCGCGCACGCAGCGATATTGATTGCCCGCTGTGCATCGCAGGCATTCGCCGCAGAATGTCGTTAGCGCGGTAACGACGCGCTCGCCCGGCTGAATTGCCGTTACACCATCGCCCACTTCGTGCACATAGCCGGAAACTTCGTGTCCCAGCACGACATCGGGCTTGACGCCGCGCCGCAGCGTGCCGTTGACCACCGCAACATCGTGGTAGCAGATGCCGCACGCCGCCACGCGCACCACGATTTCATGCGGCTTAGGCACCGGCATCGGCAACTCGCGTTGTTCTAGGCGTGGCGCGTCGGACTGCGAGTTTACGACTAGCGCTTGCATCGTTGCCATCAGTTGCCGCGAGCTAGTCTGCCGCCTGTTCGCCGGCGGACATGTCAGACTTCACCAAATCCACGACGGCGCGGATCGTGTCGTTGGTCGGGCGGTCTTTGTCAACGGTCTCGGGCGTCTCGTCGGCGTACGGCGTGCCGCTCAGCAGCCGGTATATTTCCGCCGCGCCTTGGTGGAACGACGGAGTTATCCCCAGCGCCTCGAAGGTGGACGCGATCTCTTCCATCTCGCCGATCCAGCGGTGCGCATTCGGCGGTAGGCGCGATATTCCGCTGTTCATCTGCTTGAGCGCGGCTGGCTGGCTGAACTCGAACTCTGCGACTAACTCGTCTGTCAAGTTCATCGACTCCGCGGCGGAAAGCAGAGCAATCTGCAGCGTGGATGTGCCTTTGGTCAGCGCGGCGTAGCACATCTTTATGCCCGAACCCTTGCCAATCTCCTCGCCGATGGGCTTGACTGTGATGCCCTTGCCGTCCAATTCCGCGACGACATCGGTGTGCTTGCCGGATACGTAGAATCGTGGCGGAGCGCCGCGCGTTGGGGAGCCGCCGATTATCCCGCCGTCCACATACTGCCCGCCCGCGCCGGTGATTATGCTCTCAATCTGACGCGTTGTCTGCGGCGATATAGCGTTGCAGTCGGCGTACACGGAATGCTTGCCTGTGGCGCGCATCGCTGCGGCAACCTGTTCCGCCACCGAAACTGCCTGCGACGGCACGAGAATGGACAATATCAGATCTGCTTGTTCGACCAGTAAGCCCAACGTGGGAATATCGCGGAAATGAGCGTCCCCCGCAAGTCGCCGCGTGCGGTCGCTCCTGCCGCGAAGGCAAGTGATGACATCGAATTCGTTCTGACCGAGCGCGTATCCCACGCCTGCGCCCATATCCCCGGGACTGAGAATCGCTACGGTTCGTACTGCCATTGAAGCCGCTCCTTATTACACTTGTCGGCGTGAACGAACGCTGCATTATATTTGCAGTATCAGTGTCAGAATAACAGAATTGCGCGATGTTTCCTAATCGACAAGTCCCGAAAGCAGGGCTTTCGGGTTATAGTGCGTTGCCCACAATCCGTTCGTGATGATAGTCCTGGTCCTGCTGAAGGGCGAACCACGAGAGCGCAAACCCGCCCTTCGACGTCTGGCTGTTGCGGGACAGGCACGAAGGACTGCACGCGGTGTTGAAAGGGAAATGGATTAGACGCCGTTGGATCTGGCTGACCTGTAAGTTGTTGAGAATACTTACAATCAATTTGCTTGCCAAAAGCCGTAACCCGAAGAACAACCCAAGCGCGATTCCAAGCATTACTGCACGGATAATAGTCTGTCTCACAAGGCGTATGAAATCTACGTCACTTCCGATAACTATAAACACTAACTCACTACTTTGGAGAACGGCGACAAAAAGAACAATTGCTATGTCTAACACAATCATCTTGATGCCTGTGCCAAGGAATCTCGAGCGCGCCAACGACCGCAGCCCGAAGAATAGCGCAAGTGCGATCCCGATTGGTAGCGCTCCAACTAGGGTTTTCTCCACAAAGGGGCGATCGAAATATGGACCGAATATGTCTAACAGCAATACCGCCCCGGCGCTGCAAAGAATAGCAGCCAATAGGGATATTGTTATGTTTAAGGCCCAGTTGTCTTTATGTATCATGATGCATCAGTCCAAAAGAGCGATATTTCCATGTCTTCACCAAATTCGCGTGCGAGCATGATATTATCACGCGATTTTGGGATTTTGATTGCTACCGCTGGTGAAGCGCGCCACATGAGTGTTTCGGCGAGTTCGCGCGCTTCGTCGCGAATGTCTCGCAGCACGCCCGACAGATCATCATCTATCTCTGCTTTGACGCCATCAGTAAGCACACCGACGGTTGCGCTTCATTTGCGTTGATAATATAGTCTGCTCAGATGGCAAGTAGAGCAGGGAGGTTTTTCCATGAAGTACGACTACATCGTTGTTGGCGGCGGCTCGGCAGGCTGCGCAATCGCGACACGCCTTTCGGAAGACCCGGAGCGGTCGGTACTGCTGTTGGAGGCAGGTCCCGACTATCCGGAATTCGACCGGCTGCCGGACGACCTGAAGTTGGGCAACAATGTCTGGTTGTCGGCGTACGGCCCGCACAGCTGGGCATACCGCGCGAAGATTACGGACGAGCAGACCGACCTGGAAATACCGCGCGGCAGGGCGACGGGCGGTTCGAGCGCCGTGAACGGGCAAGTGCTGTTCCGCGGCATCCCCGAAGACTACGACCGCTGGGCGGAGTGGGGCAACGACGAGTGGAGTTTCACCAGCGTTCTGCCGTACTTCAATAAGATGGAGACCGACCTCGACTTTGGAGGTGACGACTTCCACGGCTCGGAAGGTCCCGTGCCGGTGCGCCGTCCGCCTCGAGGCGAATGGATGCCGCACGCGGTCGCGTTCGAGAGCGCATGCGTGGACGAAGGCTTCCGGATAGACGAAGACCAGAATCATCCCGAATCCACCGGCGTCTCGCCGCGCGCGCGCAACAACATCGACGGCATTCGGATGAGCAACGCCATCAACTACCTGAACATGGCGCGCCATCGCCTGAACTTGACCATTCGCGGCAGCGTTACCGCGCGGCGAATTATCTTTGAGGGCAATCGTGCCGTGGGCATCGAAGCCGAAAGCGGCGGCGAAGCGTTTACCGTGCAGGGTGGCGAGATTATTGTGTGCAGCGGCGCGATTGCGTCTCCGCAATTGCTGATGTTGTCGGGCATCGGTCCTGCTGAGCATCTGCAAAGCTTCGGCATCGAAGTCGTGCATGACTTGCCGGGCGTCGGACAAAACCTGCGCGACCATCCCGCCGCGGCCGCGCTCTACCACGCCGTCGGAGATCCTCCCGATGTGCAAGCGCCCACGATCCAGGTCGGCTTGCGCTACACGGTCGAAGGCTCCGACTTGCGCAACGA
This sequence comes from Chloroflexota bacterium, assembly GCA_009840355.1. NCBI lineage: Bacteria > Bacillati > Chloroflexota > Chloroflexota bacterium. The sequence continues at coordinate 53,453 of VXNZ01000012.1, read as the reverse complement.
CATGCAGCTTAGCCCGATGCTGATGACCAGCGAGCACCGCCCGGCGCATATTGATATTGACGAAGACCTGAACTACATAGGTTTCAGCGCAAGCCTGCAATTGGCGCTTGGCGAAGGCGAACTGACGCTTCAATCGACCGACCCGCACGCGCAGCCGAACCTCAACTACAATTACTATCAGGAAGAGGAAGACCTGCGTCGCATGCGAGAGGCGATACGACTGGGCGTGCGCATTGCCGAGAATTCCAGTTTCTCCGACTTGCTGCTAGACAGGATTATGCCCAGCGACGAAGAATTGCAATCGGACGATCTGCTCAACGAATGGCTGCGGCGGAACTCCGGCACATCGCACCATGTATCCGGCACCTGCAAGATGGGCCCCGACTCCGACCCAATGGCAGTCGTCGACCAATACCTCAAAGTCAAGGGCGTCGAGTGCCTGCGTGTTGCGGACGCATCTGTCATGCCGGATTGCATCCGCGCCAACACCAACGCCACTACAATTATGATAGGCGAGAAAGCCGCCGACTTCATCAAGGAAGGCCGCTAATTGTCCGCCAATAATCCCCAACAAAATTCTATTGCGCCTATTGCGAAGGTCGCCTGTTGCGAAGGTTGAATGAAGGAGGACATACTCCGCGCTCTTGGTAAATCGAACCACTACAATCTGAACTTACGACCGCCGGAAACTCCTTGCGCCTATATACCGCAGTGCTACCATATAGTGTGGGCAAGAACGCGGACAGCTAAACTACTCCCATCACTAGGGTATCGCTAGGATAGGAAGAGTCAGGGTACAGGCGAACGCGCCACGCTCGCACTTCAAACCTATGTATGTATGAGCAAGGCGGCGTCAGGTAGCCATGGAGGTTCAGATGGAATTGGGGGCGCATGTGTCGGCGGCGGGCGGCGTGGACAAGGCGGTCGGGCGCGCGACTGCCATCGGTGCGGAGGCGATACAGCTCTTCGCGTCATCACCGCGCGGCTGGAAGTTCAAGCCGATACCTGACGAGAAGGCGGAGTCATACCGCGAGCAGGCGGCGGCAGAAGGTATCCACTCTACATTCCTGCACGGGTCGTATCTGGTCAACATTGGTGGCAAGCCGGAGCTCGTGGAGAAATCTATCGACTCGCTCATCAACCACATGAACGCGGCGGCGCAAATTGGCGCGCGAGGCGTCATATTCCACTCCGGCAGCCACAAGGGCGTCGGCTTCGATGTGATATTCGAGCAGGCGATGGGTGTGCTATACACAGTGCTGGACAACACGGATTACGATGTGCAGCTGATAATCGAGAACTGCGCGGGATTGAACGCGCAGATTGGCGCGTCATTCGACGAGATTGGCAGGATGATAAAAGCCGTTGATTCGCCGCGCCTGACTGTATGCCTCGACACAGAGCACGCCTTCGCCGCTGGCTACAACCTCGCCGAGCCGGATGGCATTGAGAAGACTATGGAAGAGTTCGACACCGAAATCGGGTTGGAGAGGCTCGTCGTGGTACACGCCAACGACTCCAAGGTGGAGCTCGGCTCCGGCATTGACCGCCACGAAAACATCGGCGAGGGCTTCATCGGCATCGAAGGATTCGAGGCGATTATGGCGCATCCCGCGTTCGCCGATGTGCCGTTCCTGCTGGAAGTGCCCGGCGAGAACAGGAAGGGTCCGGACAGGCCGAATCTCGACCGCCTGAAGGACATACGCGCAAGGCTGGCGGCAGTGGCGCAGCGATAGGAAGCGATGTTGGCAATTCTGCCTTTGCGGGCACAGACTATTACTGAGCGCGGCGCCGGATGAGCGCGGTAGCGGCCAGTGTAGTTTTCGGACTGCTGGCGGCTGCAGGTTGGGGCATTGCCGACTTCATCGCGGCTGCGGCGTCCAAACGCGTCGGCGTGCTCCGAACCGCGACGGGCGTGCATCTGGCCTCTGTAGTAGCTGTGGCTGGGTACTTCGTTATCGTCTTTGAGCCCGGCGCGTTGAAGTGGCAGCATTGGGCTATACTTGGCGCAATGTCCGCTGGCGGCGTGCTGGTGTATGTCGCCTTCTACCGCGCGCTCGTTGAAGGTCCTGTTGCAGTCGTCAGTCCCATTGTGTCGTCGTATGCCATCATTCTTATTGGGCTGGCTGTTGTGTTTGCCGGGGAACGGCTTAGCCTGTGGCAGGCGATGGGCGCGGTGTGTAGCGTGGGAGGAGTGGTGCTTGCTTCGTTCGATCCGCGCAGCCTGTCCACTGGTGGCAGACTCATCGGGCTTGGCGCGGTGCTGGCAATCGTAACGATGGTCGGACTAGGCGGATTAAGTTACGCGCTCGGCATAATGTCGCGGGAGCTTGGCTGGTTCTTGCCGGTGTTCATAACGCGCGTTGTCAGCACAGCGTTGTTCATTCCCCTCACAATCGCAATGCGGCAGTGGACATTGAAGGGCGTAACAATCGCCCTCGCGCTGCTTATGGCATTCGCCGGCATTGTGGAAATGGGCGGCATGTTCGCCTACGCCAGAGGCACGGAAGTGGGCGTCATTTCGATTGTCGCCGCCGCATCTATTTCCTATCCGCTCATCCCGATGCTTGGAGGGATAATCCTGTTCCGCGAACGGCTCGCCTTCAGCCAATGGGTCGGGCTGTGCATCACGCTAGCCGGACTTTTCGTGCTCGCGCTCGCCTCGTGATATACTCTGACGCGGTAATTTTCCGAGAACGCGTTGTATCAGATTATATTTGAGATATTTCATGAGGTGAAGAAATGGGACTCAACGGTAAGGTGTGCATAGTAACGGGCGGCGGCAGCGGCATCGGACGCAGCGCCTCCCTGATGATGGCAGAGGCGGGCGCGAAAGTCGTGCTTGTCGGCAGGACTGTATCAAAGGTTGAGGATGTCCGCGACGAAATTACGGCGGCGGGCGGCACGGCGATGGCGCTCGGGCTGGATGTGGGCGACTACGACGGTGTGATACAGATGGCGAAGGATGTGCTGGACGCATACGGACAAGTTGATGTGTTGGTGAACAACGCCGGGCATAGTTCGCACCACCGCCGCCTAATGACTACTACGCCGGACGAATTGCGCGGCGTGCTGGATTCCAATGTCGCCGGCAGCGTGTATTGTTCGCAGGCGGTCGTGCCGCATATGCGCGAACGCGGCGAGGGCACAATAATCAATGTGTCATCTATGGCGGGCGTAAACGCAAGCCTGCTCGCCGGCATGGCATATAGCGCGGCGAAAGCGGCGGTCATCAACTTCACGGCATTCCTGAACACCGAACTGAAGAACACAGGCATCCGCAGCAGCGTGGTGATACCCGGCGAAGTGGATACGCCCATTTTGGACAACCGCCCGATAGTGCCGGATGGCGAAGCGCGCGACACAATGGTGACCGCCGAAGACGCCGCCGAAGCGATTTTCCTGATCGCGAATCTGCCGCAGCGCGCCTGTATCCCTGAGCTGATTATACGCCCAACATACATGCGCGACACATCCGCCGAAGCAGGCGCCGCTTAGCCCAATAGTCTCTTCCTTTCCCATGCTTTGAACCACAGGAGACACCGAAATGCAGCAGCAAGCACCCCCATACATGGCGGCACTACTCGCAAACGATCCCGAATTGGCGGAGGTTCTGACCACGAACCGCGAGTTCATCATCCAGGATGGCGCGCTGTCCGCGAAGACGAAGACGCTGATGACTATGCTGTGCGACGCGCTGCTGGCGCACGAAGACGGCGTGAAAGTCATCGCGGACCGCGCGCGCGGCATGGGTGCAACCGAAGCGGAAATCGCGGAGACCATTCGGGTCGCGTTCTGGATGGGCGGGCTGCCCGCACTCGTAACGGGCGTCAACGCATTCAGGGAAGACTAGGTTTCGCGCGATTCCTGCCGTTAGCCCATTGCTAGCGCGTCCGGATTAACGCAGCCAGGCATAGTCTCGCCCTTTATCGCGGCGATGATGTTATCCGCGGACATCTGCCCCATTCGGCGCACGGTCTGGCGGCTGGCGCTGGCTATGTGCGGTGTTACAAGCAGATTGTCTAGCGTTAGCAGCGGGTCGTTAAACGGGATTGGCTCCGGGTCGGTCACATCAATCGCTGCGCCTGCGATGACGCCGTTCGACAGCGCGTCGTACAAGTCGCGCGGGTTTACGGTGCGCCCGCGCGTTGTATTGATTAGGAATGCGGTGGATTGCATCAACTCTAGTTCGCGCCTGCCAATCATGTATTCGGTGTCCGGAGTAAGCGGCATGTGCAGGCTCACATAGTCCGACTCGCGCAGAACGGAATCCATATCGTCGCGCCACTCTGCGCCAAGTGCGGATTCCACGTCGGGCTTGCGCGTGCGGGAGTTATAGATGATGTGCATGTCGAACGCGCTCGCTCGCCGCGCGACTGCCGTGCCTATCAGACCCATGCCGATGATGCCAAGCGTCGCGCCGTGCACATCGGTGCCAAGGTAAGGAATCTGGTCGAATACCGTCCACTCCTTCGCGCGGATTTTACGTTCTCCGTATGCGATATTGCGCGCAAGTGACAGCATCAACCCGAAAGTAAAATCGGCGCAGGATTCGTGCAGCACACCGGGCGTATTGCCGATGAGAATGCCGTTGCGCGTGGCAGCCGGAATATCGATGTTATCCAGCCCGACGGCGCGGTTAGCCACAACCTTCAGCGTGGTGGCGGTATCCAGCAGCTCAGCGTCGATTATGTCGGTTACCTCGGTCAGCATGGCGTCGCATTCCTGCACCTTTTCGTGCAGCAATTCGCGCGGCGGCGGCGAATTCTGCTGCCACACTTCGACATCATAAATCCCATCAAGGTACGCGATCGCCTCCGGTATGATGTGGCTGCGCGTGATGAATATCTTTTCGCTGGGCATGTATCACCTATCGTTGTCTGCTGTCTGTTCTTTCAGGCTGGAATTGTTGTCATTCGTAATGTCCCTGACCTCTTTATGGGCGAAGGTTAGGATGGAGTGCCGTAAAATGCCCCGCCTTGCTGTTCACCGTTTCTATCGGCCTTTGCATGAGTGTACTGCACAGGCTTGGTGTCGGAGCGCAAGTATAGTGGATGCTTCGGCTCGCCGGTCTTGTTCAGTCCCAAATGATACGATGGCTTAGCGTCGAATGCCATGCGTCTGACCGCTTGCGACCTGTTCTTGTACGCGCCGTGATTTCCCCAAGCAAGCACGACCGCATCTGCTTCGTGCAGCGTGCCGCAAATCCATTCGTCGTTGTCCGTGCCGATAGGGTCGTCCGCTTGCCGCAGCGCCTTGACATAGGGCGTACGGAACGCAAACAGATTTACCACTTCCATCGTGCCGTATCCCCAGTCCCGAGCGAAGTTGATGCAGCGCGTAATTGTGCTGTCAGACTTTTTGGCGTCCGCCGTGGACGGGTTGAGCATAATGAACAGCAGGCGGCACGGCGTGTCGCTGATATGCCGCCCCAACAGGTAGCGGTATCGCCCGTCGTCCGAGAAATTCGCCCAGCCGTCAGTCATGATGCCTCGATTTCTTTGATTGCGAGGCGCAGTTCCGAGATCACGCCGCTGTCTGTTTCACTATCAATGGCGTCGTGTAGTGCGCGTCTTGCCTCATCGCCGCCGATGCGACCAAGCGCCCAGGCCGCGTGTTCGCGCACGACCTCGCTGTCGTGTTCGAGTGCGGCTGCGAGTGCTGGCACAGCTGCCTGGTCGCCGATATTGCCGAGCGCGACGCACACATTGCGCTGCAGTCCCACTCGCTTGGCGCGTTTTACCGGGCTGCGTCGAAAGCGCTCGCTGAATGCCGGCTGATCGAGCGCAAGTAGCGGTATGAGGGCCGGCGCGCTAAAGTCGTGCCGCTGCTGAAATGCCGGTTCAAGGCTGCCGATTGCCTTGCGGTTGACTGGGCAGACATCCTGGCATATGTCGCATCCGAATATCCAATCTCCGACCAGCGGACGCAGCTCGCGTGGTATCGCCCCGCGCAGTTCGATGGTCAAATATGAGATACAGCGCTTGTTGTCGATGACATACGGCGCGACGATTGCGCCTGTCGGGCAGGCGTCGATGCACATCATGCACGAGCCGCAGTTTTTCTTCAACGGCGCGTCCGGCTGCAAGTCGATGTCTGTGATGACCTGCGCCAGAAAAACCCAAGAACCGTGCGTTGGCGTCAGGATGTTCGTGTTTTTGCCAAACCAGCCGATGCCGGCGCGTGCCGCCGCCGCGCGGTCGTTCATCGGCCCATCGTCCACGAAGATACGCGTCTTGACCTCGCGAGCCGCGATCTCCGGCAGCTTTGCGGCAAACTCGCGCAGACGCTTCTTGATGACATCGTGGTAGTCGTCGCCCCAAGCATAGCGGGCTATCTTGCCGCGTGGCTGTTCATCGAGTGTGTCCGGCTCGCCGGTGTTGTAACTCAGCGCGAGCGATATGACAGACTTCGCGCCTTCGAGCAGTGCCTGCGGGCGGTTAGCACGGCGCACACGCTCTTCGGTGTACCAACTGAAGCCGTCCATGTGCCCGTCGCGGATGCGCTGTAAAGCTGCGGCTTCGTCGCGCGTGAAGGCATCGGCGGTCGTTACGCGCACGATGTCAAAGCCGCATTCGTAGCCCAGTTGCTTGATGTTAGCTTCTATGCCTACCTTGGTCGCGTGCAAGCAATCATCCCTTTCGCTGAATAAATCAACGGACATATCATTTCAAGGAATGATAAACATTCACTCCGTTATGTTGACCACCGTTGTTGCAGCATTATATCATCACGGTTACTATGAAACGCACCGCTCGCGAATATAGATTCGCATGGGAAAAGAGCGGCTGCGACGATTGCCACATGCGCTGTCCCATTCCGCCTTGTTGGGAGAAGGCTGAGACGGGGGAATCATCCTGACGCTTTCTACACCGCGCTCTTGCAGTCATATCGACGGCGCAAAAATCCTTGAATAGCCCATACTGCTTTGTTATATTCAGACAATACATCATTATTAGGGGGTGTATCTTGGCAACACCGCGCATCAAGGAATTACGACGGGTCTATGGATTCGATGAAGTCGCAATCGTACCCGGTGAGCTGACAATCAATCCTGAGCTGGTCAGCACCGATTTTCCGATTGACGGCATAACGCTGAGGACACCTGTGCTTGCCTCTGCAATGGACGCGGTCGGCTCCCCCAAGTTCGCGGGGAAGATGAGCGAGCTTGGCGGCATGGGCGTGATGAATCTGGAAGGCGTGCAGGCACGGTATGACGACCCGGATGAGATTCTCAACCAGATTGTCACCACACCGCAGGACGAGGTAACTGGCCTGCTGCAAAAGCTCTACTCCGCTCCAATACGGCACAACCTTGTGGGCGAGCGGGTGGAAGAGATGAAAGAAAACGGCGCTGTGTGCGCCGTTTCCGTTACCCCGGCGAAGACGAAAGAACTCGCGCCGGTCGCGGCGGAAGCCGGCGCGGACATGATTGTCGTGCAGTCCACCGTTACCACCGCGAGGCATATCTCCAACAGCGCGCGAGGGCTGCGTTTCCCGGAACTCTTGGAAATGCTGAACGTTCCTATGCTGGTTGGAAACTGCGTCGGCTACGATGTCGCGCTTGAGTTGATGGAAACCGGAATTCACGGCGTTTTAGTGGGCGTAGGCCCTGGTGCAGCTTGCACCACGCGCGAGGTTACGGGCGTGGGCGTGCCGCAGGTCAGCGCGACACTCGACTGCGCGGCAGCTAGGGACGAATACTACGAGCGCACGGGACGCTATGTGCCGATCGTAACGGACGGCGGCATACGAACCGGTGGCGACCTGTGCAAGGCATTCGCATGCGGCGCGGACGCAGTGATGCTGGGAACGCCGCTCGCTCAGGCAGAAGAGGCGCCGGGCAAGGGCTACAATTGGGGCATGGCGAACCCGCATCCCGCATTGCCGAGAGGCACGCGAGTTAAGGTGGGTATCAACGGCAGCCTCGAAGAAATCCTATACGGTCCCACATCCGTAACCGACGGCACGCAGAACTTGATGGGGGCGTTGCAAGTGTGCATGGGCATGATAGGCGCGCAAACAATCCAAGAAATGCACGAAGCCGAAGTCGTAGTCGCTCCATCCATCAAAACCGAAGGCAAGCACTACCAGCTAGGCCTCGACAGTTAGGCGCGATTGAAACAGTCCCTTCTCCTGAGGCGGATGTGAACACCTTGCGACGAAAGCCGACCTTCAGGAAGTGGAAAATCGACTGACTCGCACGCCTATAGCATCCTTGGCACTGCCGACGACCGTCATCGTCGCCTTACAGCGACTGTAGAAGTACTGGACTAAGTCCTGACTACAAGACAGCGCGGCAGACCAAGCAAATCATTGAGAACAGAAATATCGGCGCGGGGGAATTGCTCCCGCGCCGTTTTGTGTGCGGCGTCGGATTGCTCCGGCGAGATTTCGATTAGCGCACAACCGCCGGCGTTCAGTTTGGACGGCGCTTGTCGCAGCAGTCGGCGTATCACTTCCCTGCCGTCCTTACCGCCGTCGAGGGCTTGGCGCGGTTCGTGGCGCACTTCCGGCGACAGTCCTGCGATAAGGTCGCTTGAGATGTATGGCGGGTTCGAAACGATGATGTCAACGCTGTGCTGTAATGGCGCAAGCAAATCGCCTTGCAGCGGGCAAACGCGGTCAACCAATCCGTGCTTACGGCGATTTTGTTCCGCGACTGTGAGCGCATCGGAGGATGAATCTATGGCGAAGACTTGTGCATTCGGCAGGTGTGCCGCGAGCGCCACCGCGATCGCACCGCTGCCGGTGCCGACGTCCGCAATCGTGATAGATTCCGTGTCTAACGTCCGTGCATAGTCCAACGCCGCGTCAACGAGCAGCTCCGTCTCTTGTCGTGGTATCAGAACGGCTGAGTTTACGCTCAATTCCAAGCCGTAGAACTCACGGTGTCCGGTGATGTAGGCGAGCGGTTCGCCCGACAGTCTGTGACTCGTAATGGCTTGGACGTGATCAACGCTTGCAGGTTGCAGCGATTCGCTGAGCGAGGCGTAGAATTGCGCGCGGTCCCAGTTGAGCGCGTGGCGCACCAGCACTTCGGCTTCGAGGTTGCTGTCGGGGATGCCGTGCCGTTTGAGCGTCGCCGCGACTTGTACGGATGCTTGTCGCACTGTGCGCGGAGTATCGCAATGCTCTTGCCCTTGCTTTTGAGGCCGGGCTATCATCAGCCGCCGAATGCGAGCGCGTCCGCTTGCTCCTGCTGTATCAGCGCTTCGATGAACTCGTCGATATCGCCGTCAAGCACCTGCTCGAGATTGTAGCTGGACAGGTTGACGCGGTGGTCGGTTACGCGGCTCTGCGGGAAATTGTATGTGCGGACGCGCTGGGACCTATCGCCGCTGCCGACTTGCGCGCGCCGCGCCTCGGATATTTCTGCGTGCTGGCGTTCGATCTCACGCGCGAGCAGCCTAGAACGCAAGACCGCCATCGCCTTCTCGCGGTTCTTGAGCTGCGAGCGTTCGTCTTGACAGGTCGCTACTATACCCGTCGGCACATGTGTGATGCGGACAGCGGTCTCGACCTTCTGCACATTCTGCCCGCCATGTCCGCCGGCGCGGAATATGTCGATGTCCAAGTCGTCGGGCTTGATGTCGATGTCCACTTCTTCGGCTTCGGGCAGCACCGCCACCGTCGCCGCCGATGTGTGGATGCGCCCGCTCGACTCGGTAACCGGTACACGTTGCACACGATGCCCGCCGCTCTCGTGCTTGAGGCGGCTGTACGCGCCACTGCCCTTCAGCTCGAAGACAATCTCCTTGATCGCGCCAAGCCCGGTCTGGTTGACATCGATGACTTCGGTGCGCCAGCCGTTGCGCTGTGCGTAGCGCGTGTACATTCGATATAGGTCGGACGCGAACAAGCCTGCCTCGTCTCCGCCCGTGCCTGCGCGGATTTCAAGGATGACGTTCTTCTCGTCATTCGGATCCTTGGGGATAAGCTCAATGCGCAAGTCTGCCTCGATGCGTTCGATATTCGCCAACAGATCGGCTTCCTCTTCACGCGCCAAGCCAATCATATCCGTGTCAGACTCTTCGCGTAGCAGCAAGCGAACCTCGTCGAGCTGCGTCTGTACATCGCGGAACTCGCGCGAAAGCTCGACTATTGTGCGTATCGAGCCTTGCTCTTTGGCGAGCGTCTGAATGCGCGTGAAATCCACCGCCACTTCAGGATCCGCCATCAGGCTGTCTAGTTCATCATACCGCCGCTCGATAGCCTCAAGCCGCTCTTGCATCGTCATCGGTAAGTGCGCTCACTTGTAACTGCTGTCGTGTGCCAACCATCAATCTTCCATCAAGTATATCAGATGCGATGCCTATGACGAATGATGTCGGAATTCCGTTCAGGCTGCTGAATCACATCCTTGACCTTAACCCGCGCAGAACTTAATCTGAACACGGATAATTAGCATTATGAGCATGCTCTCCGGTGTCCTTTCCCGCTCAGGGGGAGGCCAGGACGGAGCCACATATCGGTTCAAATTCAGGTGGCAACACCATACGCGCACGAAAGAGGTTCAAATGAAAGTAGTCGTTGGCGGTTCATCGGGGCTGATTGGGGCGGCACTAGTGCGAAGGCTGCAATCTGACGGGCACGATGTGCTGAGACTGGTGCGGCGCGCGCCGACTGCGCCGGACGAAGCTGAGTGGGACCCCGTTGGCAGCAGCATCGACGCCGGCGCGCTTGCAGGCGTGGATGCGGTGGTGCATTTGGGCGGCGCGAGCATCACCGGGCAGCGCTGGGATGCAGCGTACAAACAAATGATACGCGACAGCCGCGTCAACAGCACGCGCTTGCTCAGCGAGACAATTGCGGGCTTTCATCCTAAGCCTAGCGTGTTCCTGTGCGCCTCCGCGCTTGGATTTTACGGCGACATGAAGGACGAAATAGCCACCGAGAACACGCCGAAAGGCAGGGGATTCCTCGCCGATGTAACCGCAGAATGGGAAGCAGCGACTGTTCCTGCCTCTGACGCGGGAATTCGCGTGTGCAACATGCGAATCGGCGTGGTGCTGAGCAAAGACGGCGACCTGCCGCGCAGGATGCTCGCTCCGTTCAAAATGGGACTTGGCGGCAAGCTGGGCAACGGTAAGCAGTACATGAGCTGGGTTCATATCGATGATGTGGTGGGCGGATTCGTGCAAGCGCTAGACATGCCATCGCTTGAAGGTCCGGTCAACCTGTCCGTGCCCAATGCCGCTACCAACCGCGAGTTCACTAAGGCGTTGGCGCGCGCAGTGAAGCGCCCAGCTATGTTCATAGTGCCCAAGTTCGCGCTGCGTATTGCGATGGGCGAGGCTGCGCAGTTCGCCACCGAATCGACGAGAATGTACCCGCTGAAGCTTTCGCAAAGCGGCTATCGATTCCGGTGGGAAGACATCGATCTGGCGCTGCGAGATATACTCCGCGACTAGGCGCTCAACAAAATGGTCCATAGCGAACAGTTGCGAGCACCGTAACTCAATCAGCGCAGCCCCAGCGCGCTGAACACCAGCCGTTGGACAGACTGTACGCCTGCCTCTGCGAACGTCCTGGCATCCCTAATCATGTCCGCTTGAAGGGGTGGCTCTTCCACATCGCGCAAAGTGGAAACGCCATACTGCGCGGCGTAATCTTGCGGGATGCCGGCAGGCAAGTTCTGCTCGGACATGACGGCGAGGTCCATCGCCCACGCCCTTGCTACGGCCTGCAAGTCGTAACCGCCGCCTCCGAGCGCGAGCCACTTGCGCGCGCCAAGCGATGCTAGTTCCTGAACTGCCGCCGCGTGTCCCTGCACGGACAGCGCGAGATGCGTTATCGGGTCGCGGAAGTGCGAGTCGATGCCCAATTGCGTTACTAGCACATCTGGACGGAATCGATGCAGCAGCGGCATCGCCACTTCGCGCAGCGCCCATAAGTACACTTCGTCGCTCGTGTACGGGTAGAGCGGCATATTCACGGAGTAGCCTCTGCCCCTGCCCGCGCCAATTTCCTGCGTATGCCCGGTGCCGGGGAACAGGAACGCGCCGGATTCGTGCAACGAAATGGTCATCACCGCGTCCGTGTCATAGAATGCGTGCTGTACGCCGTCGCCGTGATGGCAGTCGATGTCCACGTATGCGACTCGCAAGCCTTCCGCCAACAGCCGCTTGATGCCGATGACCGGGTCGTTGAACACGCAGAAGCCGTATGCGTATGACGGCATCGCATGGTGCAACCCACCGGATATGCTGAATGCCGCGTCCACTTCGTCCGAAAGCAGCATTTCGACCGCCGTCATCGTCGCGCCGGTGGATAGCGCGGACGCATCGTAGATGCCGCGGTACGCTGGATTGTCTCCTGGACCGAAGTTGAACTTGCGCTGATCAACGCTCACATCGCCGTTGTTCAGCCGTTGCACCGCATCAACATAGTCCGCGGAGTGATACCACCGGATTTCTTCGAGCAGCGCCTCACGTGGCGCGACGACCGATACATTAGGCGCGTCGAAGGCGTTGTAGGCTTGCAGCAATTCGTAGGTGTAGCGCAGGCGCGCCGGCTTCATCGGGTGTGTCTCACTCAGCGTGTGCCTCGAAAGTTCGTCAGCGTAAACGAATGCCGTTTTTCTCGCCATGCCTAATTCTCCACGACAGTCATTGAATCGCGCGAAAGGTCGAGGTGCATATCGGCATCCGCAATCGTAAATTGCTGTCCGGTCGCAGCGCTAATTTCGGCGAGTTCACGGCGCACTGCGTCTTCCCACGCAGGGTTGATGTGCGAGACGATTGTCTCAGGCAAACGCCCGTGAGTCGCGCGGAATCTGTCCAGTTCATCCTTCAGTATCTTGGGCGTTAGATGGCCTGCAGCCCGTGCGCCAACCGCATTTTCGTTGCCGAATGTAACTTCGGTGAGAAGCGCATCCGGCGCAACATGCTCCCATGCCTTCCACAAGCCCTTGCCCGTGTCTCCGGTGTAGAATAGCCGCATGCTGCCATCGTCAATCTGGAAACCAGCCGTAGGAACCGAGTGATATACGGGTACCGCTACGACGTCATAGCCAAGCACGCGGAACGGCTGGTAGAAATTGACCGTGTGCATCCGAAATGTCGGCGCATCTTCGCTTGGCGATTCTAGGAAATTGGGGAATAGCCTGCCGTTCATCAGCGTCTCTGTTACCGCGTCCACCGTGTCCTGTATGGCGTACACATCGATGGTAACGCCTTCGTTGCGAACTCCGATGCCCAACGGCAGCAAGTCTTTCACATGGTCGAAGTGCCGGTGCGACAGGATGATCGCGCGTATCCCGCATTGTTCGCCGTGCGTCAAAGAGCGCGTCAGCGAGCCGGCGTCGAGCGCAAGCACGTCGTCAACCAAATAACCCGACATCCGTGTCCGGCGGCTTTCCCCATTGTGGGCACCAAGCACTCTTAACTGCATGACTACTCCTTGCCTGATTTTCTCATCCCTTTTCCCTTTGAAGTGGAAGGTGAGGATGGGGTCGATTCGCTGTGTAACCGTCACTTTCGATGTATTGTCTGTCGTTTATGGATCGCAAATCGCGCTACACGCCAACAATCTTAATCATAGAGTGCGCCTTGTAGATGCGGTTGATGTTCAGCAGCAAGGCTGTAAGGTCTTCGCAGTATCGCGCGTTCATCAAGCCGCCGCCATCTATGCCACGCGCGCCCGTTATTGTTTCGGCGAGGGCAATGACCTTGCACTTGGCATCCGCGTCATTGGCGAATACTATGATGTCTGTGTCCAGTGGCCTGTCGGGTATAAGTAGCTCCTGTGCGCTCACATTGTGGAATGCCGCCGTGTGTATGGCATCCGGCACGATTTCCTGCGCTTCTAATGCCGCTGAACCTGCTTCGACCCTGACCGCGCTTGCGATACCCTTGTTGAACGCCAACGGCGCGACCACGTTGATGATGAGCTTGCCGGACAGTTCGCTTGTAAGCGATTCGAGCGTTGGCTTCTGCGCCGAATACGGCACGGCAATTACGACAATGTCCGATTGCGCCGCGACGTCCGAGTTTAATCCACCGTCGATTGAGATGGCCGGCGCAATCTCACGCACGCTGTCCGCCGCCGATTTCGCACGCTCCATATCCCGCGAGCCGATGAGAATGTCTTCGCCGGAAAGCGCGAACCGAAGCGCGAGTCCGCGTCCCTCAGGTCCCGTGCCGCCAATAAATCCAATCATTCGGGTTTTGCCTTTCTGTGGTGACAGTGTGTGATGCCGCGACTATTACTCAATGATACTTCTTTGGTAAGGGGCTGATCTGAATGCACACTTGTGGACAATTTCGGACCATCACCTCATCCTAATCTTCCTCAATCAAGTGGGAAGGGACTCTTCCGGGCGGCTCGTTTCTAACACTGCGTCAGATGGCGCGCGACTTCCTTCGGCAGGTCTGCGATGGCGACTGTGTATTCTTCGCCGGCGTCCATATCTCGGTACCTGACCTGTTCGCGCTCCAAATCTTCGGAAAGCGGAATTACGGCGAGCCTGAAGCCCTTGCGCGATGCGTACCGCAGTTGTCTGCCAAGCCGCGACTGCTCGAAGAAAATCTCGGTGTTTACGCTCTCCGCGCGCAACGCACTGGCGATTTCGATTGCGGCCGCTGTGAGGCTGGCATCCGGTGTGGTTACCAGCACCTGTGCGGCGGACGCGCTGCCGCCCTTCACGATGCCCGCCTGCAGCAGCTGCGAAAACAGCCGCGTCAGCCCGATGGATATGCCCACGCCGGGCAGCGTCTTGCGAATGAAGTAGCTGGCAAGGTCGTCGTACCGCCCGCCGGAGCAGATACTGCCCAAATGTGGGTGGTCGTCAAGCCGCGTCTCGTAGATTGTGCCGGTGTAGTAGTCCAGACCGCGCACGATTCCGATGTCGGCGGAGAAGTTGTCCTCTTCGATACCGAACGCCGCGGCATGCTCGAACACAGCCTTCAGCTCGTCCACGCCCTGCCGGTACAGATCGCCGCCCTCGAAAGAACTGAGCCTTTCCAGCACTTCAGCCGCGCCGCCACTCGTCTGCACAAGCGCTAAGATGTCGTCCGCAGCCGCCTTGCCGTCGGGCATACTATCTAGCGCCTGCAGCAGTGGTACGGTGCCCTGTCGGTCAATTTTATCCGCTTCGCGCAGTACGACGGCAGCATTGCCCGCGCCAAAGCCGAGATGTTCCAGGTAGCCGGTGAGTATCTTGCGATTGCTGATGCGTATCGTGAAATCGCCAATGTTCAGACTGTTGAACACATTGGATATTACGGCAGGGATTTCTGCGTCTGCCATCAGGCTAAGCTTGCCGTCGCCCACGATGTCGATGTCGCACTGTGTAAACTCGCGGAATCGACCGTGCTGCGGACGCTCGCCGCGCCAGACTTTCTGAATCTGGTAGCGGCGAAATGGGAAGACAAGCTCGTTGTTGTGCTGCGCCACATACCGCGCAAGAGGTACCGTCAAGTCGAAGTGCAGCGAGTAGTCGCGTCTTTCGTCGCCGGACTGCGCGTGCAGCCCGGTCAGGCTGTAAATTTGACGCTCGGTCTCTTCGCCGCCCTTGGCAGTCAGCACGGAATTGCGCTCGATGGCGGGCGTCTCAATGGGCGAAAAGCCAAACAGCTCGAACGACGCACGGATGCGGTCAAGCATATCCTGCTCGATCAGGCGCTCTGCGGGCGACCATTCCGGAAAGCCGCTAATCGGCGAGGGCGATACTCTGTCTATGCGGTCGGCACACATTGGCGATGATGCTCCTTGTCAAAAGAGGCGTTGTCAGTGCGACTTGCGAGAACGAATTGTACCACAGCGTGCAATGTGTGCTGAAATCTTTGCCCGCTTGACCTATCACGACTTCAGACTTTACGCATTGCGAGGAATACAATTCCGGCGGCAAGCAATGACGCAGATGGACCTACGATTGCGATTGTGTTCGCCGCAGTGTGTTAGAATGTCCCGCGTGCCTAATCACTGGTGTGGCAGGGCTGGTCTTGCCAGGTTGTATGGACAATTGAGGCGTCCCGTGAAAACGGGAATCCGAAATCTCATATTTAGCATTCATTGTTATATTAACGCCGCTTGCAAGTGCTGAATTCTTGCTTCAGCAGGAATGACGGGGCGCAATTGTGAAATATCAACAAAATCTAGTGTTTGCCTTCATTCCAAACCTTTCGCTATTTGGATGGAAGGGATATTTGGCTACGCCATTTGGTGAAAGAAAGAGTAGGTAGTCTTGTCTTCCAATTGGGGGCGCGGCGCCGGAAACACAAGATGCTTGTGAAGGGTCGTTTAGATAATTGAGCGAATCTTACGGGGAAGTACGCAGACCGGCGGGGCTGATTCCTAGCGGATTCTCGCTGCTGTTGGCGATGATGTGGGGCGGCAACAATGTCAGCCTGAAGGCGTCCCTAGACTACGCCGCGCCGATGCAAGTCGGCTGGATGCGCTTCATTCTCGGCGGTCTGGTTACGCTGGCGTACATGGTAATCAGACGCGAATCGTTGGGCTTGGCAAAGCACGAAATCAAGCCGGTCTTGATTATCGGCCTAATTTTCGCCACTCAGCTCGCGATAATGAATGTCGGTCAGGACCTCACATCCGCAGGGCATGGTGTGGCGCTGAACTCAACGCTGCCAATCTGGACGGCGACGCTTGCGCGGTTCTTCATCCCATCGGATAGGCTGACCGTGTGGAAGGCCGTCGCCCTCGTCGTCGCGTATGCCGGCGTGTTGGTCGTCGTATTCGGCGATGCGGTCGTGGCGCAAGAGGGCGTTACGCTGCTCGGCGATGTGCTGAGCTTCATCTCGGCGGGACTGCTGGGATTCAGGATAATTCTGCTGTCGAACTTCGCGCAGGATGTATCGGAAGCCAAGCTGATGCTGGGGCAGCTGATTATCGGTACGGTGCTGCTTCTCGCCGGGAGCTACATCTTCGAAAGCTCCAATTACACGCTTGAAGGCAGATTCTGGTTGGCGCTCGCCTATCAGGGCGTTGTGATTGCGGGTGTGGGTTTCCTAGCCAATGCGTGGCTGGTGAAGCGATACTTGCCGTCGTCCATCACCTTCTACTACTTCGCGCAGCCGATTGCGGGCATCATCCTCGCCTGGCTCATACTCGGCGAAGACCCTGGTCGCGGGCTTATCGTCGGTGTCGTCCTGCTGTGCGCCGGCGCCGCGGCGTATAGCTGGGAATCATACTCGCAGGCAAGACGGGTGCCCAACAGGCAGTTGTAATTGCTATGTTTCAATAATTCCACGCTTATTGGAAGCATGCCCGTTCACACCCTATTCTAATCTCCCCACTAGGAGGCGAGAATGGACTTATGACACCCGTTGCCGATTGTATGGCGGCGTTCGCTAGGATATACTTAATGCATTAGTCCGATTACCCGATTGACGCGCAGCACAGGCGTGGAGATTTATGGTTGATACGCTACTAGACAAGGCAAGGACATACATCCCAGCAGACAGGCTCGGCATCATCGATCAGGCGTATGCGTACGCGGCGAAAGCCCACGATGGACAAGTGCGGCGCTCCGGCGAGCCGTTCATTGAACACCCACTGCAGACCGCGCTTTATCTCGCCGACCTGCGGCTGGACGCCAACGCGCTCGCCGCCGCGCTCCTGCACGATGTCGTCGAAGACTGTGATGTGTGCCTCGAGGACATTGAGAACGAATTCGGCGGTGAGATTGCCGGAATGGTCGATGGCGTAACGAAGCTGACCAAGGCGGAGTTAGACGCTGAGGAGGGCAGAAACGGCTTCCTGTTGCGCGGCAACGAAGTTGACATAGGGCAAGCCGCAAGCCTGCGCAAGATGCTCGTTACGATGGCGGAAGATGTCCGCGTCGTTCTAATCAAGCTGGCGGACAGGCTACACAACATGCGGACATTGCAGGCGCTCTCGCCGGACAGACGCAGGGCGATCGCGAAGGAAACGCTTGAAGTGTTCGCGCCGCTCGCGCACCGGCTTGGCATTTGGGAAGTCAAGTGGCGGCTGGAAGACCTGGCGTTCCAGCACCTGAACAACGACGCGTATCAGGAAATCTCCAGCATGCTGAACGCCAAGCGGCAGGAACGCGAGGACTACATCGAGAGCGTGCGCTCGCTGCTGCAATCCGAGCTGGACAAGGCGGACATTACGGCGGAGGTTACGGGCAGGCCGAAGCACATCTACAGCATCCACAAGAAGACCGAGAAGTACCGCCGGCAGAACTTGGGCGTGAACGACATCCACGACTTGTTCGCGCTGCGAATTCTCGTGGACTCGGTTAGGGATTGCTATCTAGCGCTCGGCGTAGTGCACTCTAACTGGCGACCGTTGCCCGGTCAATTCGACGACTACATCGCCAACCCGAAAGACAACCTGTATAAGTCGCTGCACACCACGGTGCTGTGCATCGACGCGCACCCGGTCGAAGTACAGATACGCACACGTGAGATGCACAACCTCGCGGAATACGGCGTTGCCGCGCACTGGCTCTACAAGGAAGGCAAGACTGCGGACGTAGAGTTCGACGAGAAGATGACGTGGCTGCGTCAGATTCTTGACTGGCAGCGCGATGTCAGCAATCCGCACGAGTATGTAGAGTCGTTTAAGACCGACATATTCAAGAATCAGGTCTTCGTCTATACGCCAAGGGGGGACTTGAAGGAACTGCCCGCCGGCGCGACACCGCTGGATTTCGCGTTCCGCATTCATACCGATGTTGGCTATCGCTGCATCGGCGCGAAGGTGAACGGCAAGCTGGTCGCACTCACCTACCAGCTTCAGAATGGCGACACGGTTGAAATTATGACCAGCAAGGCGGTCAGGGGACCTAGCCTAGACTGGCTTAACCCTAGCCTGGGCTACCTCAGTACAAACTCCGCGCGCACAAAGGTGCGACAGTGGTTTAACCGGCAGGAGCGGCGCGCAAGCCTTGAGCGCGGCAAGGACATATTCCGCCGGCAATTGCGCCGCCTAAATCAGGCAATGACGGATGGAGAGCTTGCCAGCGCGCTCGGCTTCAACGGCGCGGACGAATTCATGGTCGCCTTGGGCGGCGGCGAAATCACCGTCGAGCAGGTTGTCGAGCGCATCGCAAGCCAAGAGATACCGCCGGATCCAGACTTTGAGAAGATATATAAGGTGCCGACGACCGGTCCCGCGTCAGGCGTCGAAGTGCTGGGCGTGGGCGACTTGCTCACCCGCATGGCGAACTGCTGCACGCCCGTGCTGGGCGACGACATCATCGGCTACATCACGCGAACCCGTGGCGTAACGGTGCACCGGCGCAACTGCTCCAACATCCTCGCTGAGCGCGAGACCGAGCGTCTGGTCAATGTCGCCTGGAGTCGCGCGCACGAGCTATATCCGGTGCGTGTTCGACTGGAAGCGCAAGACCGGGTAGGGCTGCTCCGCGATATTACTTCCCTTGTTTCCGAAGAAGGTGTTAACATAGCTTCATGCGTGTCGGAGGAAGAGAAGGACACCAGCATTATTTCTCTGACCGTATATGTTGACGGCATTAGCCAGCTAAACCGGCTGTTCTCCAAGATGGAGAGCGTGCGCGGCGTTATTGGCGTCAGCAGGGGAAGAGTCTAGCCACCAGGTTAAACGCAAACGATAAGCCGACAGAGGACGAAGCCCATCGGCTGCAATTCAGGAGGACGACAAAGTGCCAAGCGCAAAATCAGCACGAGTTCAGGTTCGCAAGCGCGATCGCAATTTACCGCTGCGTACGCGAGCCAAAACGGAAGTCAGGAAGGCGCGGGCGCTAATCGACGCCAATGACATCGACAGCGCCGAGAAGGCGGTACAGTCGGCGTTCGTAGCGTTGGATAAGGCGGCACAAAAGGGCGCACTGCACGCGAACAACGCATCGCGCCGCAAGTCGAGAATTATGAAGGCGCTGCAAAACGCAAAGAACGCGAGCTAGTACTGCGACGAACTTTGCTCACCATGCGCTGGCGCGTTACGGCGTGCAACTGGGACGACTAGGAAGGATTATCAGCACGATGCTCAGGATGAGATTGAGACGGGTCGGCGCGAAGAACCAGCCGAGCTACCGCATAGTGGTCGCCGATTCGAGGGCGGCGCGAGACGGCGCTTTCGTGGACTACCTTGGCCACTACAACCCGCGCACGGAGCCACCGACGGTGGTCATTGACGAGGAAAAGGCGCGCAAGTGGCTCAGCGTCGGCGCAAAGCCGTCGGACGCTGTGCAGCGCATAATAGACAAGATGGGACCGCCCGCCGCAGAAGCCGCGCCAGCAGAAGCCGTAGCAGCCGAAGCCGCTGCCGAAAGCGATTCCGCGGACGACGCGAATTCTGACGAAGGCTCGGACGGCGCTGACGATACGGAGACGACAAGCTAGCAATGAAAGACATCGTCGAATACATCGCAAAGGCAATCGTATCCGAGCCGGATGAAGTCGTGGTCATCGAAGAAGAGGAAGACGACGGATTCCTAGTTCTGCGCCTCGAAGTCGCACCATCGGACAAAGGCAAAGTCATCGGAAGACAGGGCAGGGTGGCGCAGTCCATCCGCGCGCTCCTGCGCGTGGCTGCCGTCAAGGAAAACACGCGAGTCGTCTTCAAAATTGACTAGCACCCGCATTTCCCTCGAACACAGGCCTCTTACCCATCGCCCGCCTCGCCATCGCCGGTTTACCCATGCCCGCCTCTAGCGAAGAACAACCCATAGTCGTAGGCAGAATACGCTCTGCGTGGGGCGTGCACGGCGATGTGAGCGTGGAGGTGCTGTCGGACGCTCCTAAGCGGTTCGCGGCGGGCAGTGAATTGCGTTTGAAAGGCAAGCCCACCCGCGTCGAACGCTCGCGCAAGAATAAGCGCGGCATCCTCGTGAAGTTGGACGCCGTAGCCGACAGAACACAAGCCGAATCTCTGCGCGGCGAAGAACTGACCATCCTGCCGGATCAGGTCGAACCTCTGCCTGATGGCGTGTACTACCACTTCCAGATTCTCGGCATGCAGGTGTTAACCGAAGACGGCGAAAACCTCGGCACTATCAGCGAGATTATCGTAACCGGCAGCAACGACGTGTATGTCGTCCACGAAGACGACCGCCGCGACATCCTAATCCCCGCGCTTCCGGATGTGGTTTTGGATGTCGATTTGCAAGCGAGCCGGATGACGGTCAGTCTGCTTGATGGTCTAGTCTAGGTCAATGTAGCCCAATCTAGTCCGCAGCTTCTACCGCCTCCGGCATCATAGATTCCCGCTTGAACTCGACGATTAGTCTGCGTAGTTTTGCCGCGTCCGCTTCGGGCAACGCGAGTCTTGGCGGTCTCGGATTGCCGATTGGCATGCCGACCGCCGCCATCGCGCACTTCGTTGCGGACACATACTTGTCGCCGGCGATGGCGTTCAGCAGCGGTATCATGCGGTTGTACAAGCGCAGCGCTTCGTCGTGCCTGCCCGCGTCCATCAAGTCGCAGACCGCCGCCGACTCCGCAGGCAGGAAATTGCCGATGACCGACACATAGCCCTTCGCGCCCGCTGCCAGCGATTCGAATGGGTGATAGCCCGCAAACACCGACACGCGGTCGCTGATGCGGTGAATCTCGCGGACGCGCGATATATCGCCGCTCGATTCCTTGATGTAGCGCACATTGTCCAATTCGCCCAGCCGCGCCACAAACTCCGGACGCAGGTCAACATTCGCCGTGTTCGGGTTGTTATAGACCATGATAGGTATGCTCACGGTGTCGCTGATGCGGCGAAAGTGCTCGAAGAGCTCGTCTTCAGTTGGGCTGGAATAGTATGGCGAGATAATCATCAAGCCGTCCGCGCCGGCGTCCTGCGCCTCGACGGAATATCGCACCGCCTTTTCCGTCCACTCGTCCGCCGTGCCGATGAGCACGGGAACGCGCCCGTTAGCGGCATCCACGGCAGTCTCCACAATCACCCTGCGCTCATCGTCGCTGACAGACAGAAACTCGCCCGTGCTGCCGAGCGGAATCAACCCATGGCTGCCAGATTCGATTTGCCAGTTAATCAGCTGGCGCAGGGCGTCGGTGTCGATGGCGCTGCCGTCTGCGGTGAAAGGCGTGGCTAGGACGGTGTGACTGCCGCGGAAATCGGTCATTGTAGCGTGCTCCTCTTGGATGGGAATAACGGGATGTAGAGGATGGGTAGGATGAGGGCTATTGGGGTGGGAGGCGGACTTTGAATTCGGATGGGTCTTGGCCTGCATGCTCGATAATTATCTGCGTGTTCTTGACAAGGTTCAATCCACTGTAATTTATCTCTACATGCAACGGACCTACATTACGGGATATCGTGAATTCTTTTCCATTTGGGTGAATCGGACTATCGGATACGATATATCTTGTAGCACGTTGAATACGCCAATTACCGGCGTTCAAGTAGTTACTTGTGAATAGCCAGCGAACTGACTCGATCGCAACCGTATTCCATTTTCCGAGCGCGACTCTGCTATTGTCAGGGAACTGAATCTCGACAGGTGGAGCGTCACCTCCCTGCGGATTCAAGGCGGACAGCGGAATCCATTTTTGACCTCTTTCGCCTGGCTGCGTGTTGGCAGCAGAGCGTCGCTGAGTTGCAGACTGCTCTTGCAGCGCAGGTTCATGCCCCTGTACAGGCGGAACAATTGGTTCTGCTACGTCCCGCTCTACGGCGTCCAGCCCGACTAACGGAGTTTCAGCAGCAATTACGCTGTCGTGCTCGACTGCAGGATGCCAAAGCGCCATAGCCTTCAAGCACGCCTCGGCAGGTGATGCCGACATGACGTCGAAGGATGATACGCGCATATCGTTGGCAGGTCTGTTCGTGTCGTAAGTCACCCAGTTCTGGCCGTCGGTTATGGCAAAGTAGCGCGCTTGGCGGTTGGCGTCCATCGCGTAGTCCACGGCTTGCCTTGCGCCGTTCTGCAACCCACTGCCCAAGCTCTTTGCCTCCACCACCATTACGGGCTGTCCGTTGGTTCGTAGCACATAGTCGGCACGTCCCTGGCCAGATGTATCCTCCGGAACGACTATCGCAGGGTCTCCTGTGTCCCACCCAAGTTCGCGCAGCAATGGGTCAACTAATGCGTACCGCGTAAGCATTTCGTTTCGGCTGAGTGTGCTGCGATGTTCGCTGATGCGCTCGCGCAGTGTTTGTACAAGCGAGAGTAGGCTTTCCAGAGGCATCGTGCGTTCCTTTCGCCCTTGGCTGCGCGGATTATAGCACAAGCCCTTCTGGGTTCTGTATAATCCCCCTGACATTGAACAGACTGACGGACTGAGACACTGATAGACTGACCGATGAACCAAAGGAGCGCCACTTGTATCCCCCACATGTATTCGCGGGCAACCCGTTGGACAGAGGAGAGGTCGAGCGGCGCGACGAAGATTGGATTGACGCGCAAGCACGCGACCCGCGGAGCCTTTACCTGCCGTTCAGCAGCCTGAATGTGCTGCTCGGCATCGACCCCGAACCAACGCTGGGTTGGCTGCCGCAGGACGTTATCCCTGCGGACGGCACGGTCAGCACTCCGACGCTACTCGGAATGATGGACGGCTCCACGCACTTCGCCATTGAGGTGGACGACGACGCGGCCGTGTTCCTCGAAGAATGGTCCGGCATGAAGTTCGAGGACTGCCGCGCGGCGGGCGAACTACTGCCCATACCAGACGGCGGAATCGTGGCGCAGGCGCGCGCGCAGATAGACTGGCACAGGCGACATCGGTATTGTTCGGTCTGCGGCAATCCGTCGGAGAAGCGGCGCGGCGGGCAAGTACGCTTTTGCCCGGTATGCAAGGCGCAGCACTTCCCGCGCACCGACCCCGTGGTTATCACCGTCGTAGAGGACAAGGAAGGCGACCGATGCTTGCTAGGGCAGTCGCGCGGACGACTGCAACGAATGCGGATGTACTCGGCACTCGCGGGCTTTATGGACCAGGGTGAAGCAATCGAAGAGGCGGTCGCGCGAGAGATTCGGGAAGAAGCGGGCATCGAAGTGAAGAATGTGCGCTACCACTCGTCACAGCCTTGGCCCTTCCCGTCATCGCTGATGATAGGCTGCATCGCCGAAGCCGCCACGACGGACATCAACATGGACGCCGAAGAGATGACCGACGTGCAGTGGTTCGAGCGCTCTGAAGTGCTGCTCGCGCTGGAGGGCAAGAGCGAGAAGCTGACGGTGCCCGCGCCGCTTGCCATAGCGCACCATCTGGTTAAGGCATGGGCGTATGGGGAGATGCCATAACCAGTATGCGCTATCGCGTGCCTATCCCATCCCGCCAGTTATCCCCTGCGGAATGCGGCGCGCTGCCTCTTCGGTGAGCCACTTGCGGTCGATCTTGTTTGTGCCTGAGACGGGTATCTCTTCCAGGAAGAAGACGCGACGCGGGTGGGCGTAGGCGGGACCGTTGGCGAAGAAGAACTGCTTGAGCGCCATCTCATCAGTGTCTTCGCCCTTGTGCAGCACTACCCATGCGACCGGCGCTTCGCCCTTGACCTGATGCCGCGCCGACACCACGCTCACATCGGCGACGGCAGGGTGCGCCAAGATGATAGTTTCCACTTCCTTGGGATACACGTTCTCGCCGCCGCAGTTAATCATATCGTCCACTCGACCTTGAAAGTAGATGTAGCCCTGCTCGTCGGCGTACACGAGGTCACCTGACTTCACATAGCCGTCGGGCGTCATCTTCTCGGCGGTTACATCGGGCTGCTTGTAGTAGCCGATCAGGTTGGGCGGACCCTTGCTCCAGAGCTCGCCGATTTCGCCGGGTTCACAGTTGCGCGTGTCGTCTTCCAAGTCCACGATTCGGATTTGCACATCCATCACGGGCAACCCGCAACTGCCAAGTTTCTTCAATCCCCAACGCGGCGTCAGCACATTCGCGCCTGCTTCGGTCAAGCCGTAGCTCTCCACGACTTCACAGCCGAAGACGCGGTTTATCTCCTGCATCAGCTCTTCAGGCACAGGCGCAGAGCCGCAGGACAGGAACTCGAAGGATGTTACATCGTTCACCCGAAGTGCTTCGCGTTCGGCGAGCATCAGGCTGTACATCGATGGTGTGCCAGACATGAATGTGGGTTTGTGCCTGTCAATCGCCTCGATTACGGGGACAGCGGCAAAGCCGGGCAGAATCGCAGCGGAGCCGCCGACATACAGCATCGGCATTAGGCTGCCCCAGAGCGCGTTCGCGTGGTACAAGGGACCGACTATGAGCGCGCGGTCGGACTGCACGTGCATCATCGCGCGCGTGTTAGAGCGCGCCGTCCACCACTTGCTCGCGTGGCTGAGCAGACAGCCTTTGGGCCTGCCGGTTGATCCGGATGTGTACATCATCATCGCCACATCGTCGTCTTCGACTTCCGCTGTCGTGAAACTATCGAGTTCTGCGGCGAGCAGCGTCTCGTAGTCAAGCATGCCGGGCATATCGCCGTCAACCAGCAACGTGTGCTCGACGTTCGCAACACCATCATGAATCGCCTGCGCCCTGTCCGCAAGCTCTTCGTGCGCGACGAGAATACGCGAGTCGCTATGCTCGGCGATGTATATCAGCGCGTCGTTACCTAGCTTGATGTTCGCCGGGACCGCCACCGCGCCGATGCGAATGATGCCGAACAGACTCTCGACGAAGCGGTAGTCATTGGTCATCAGCAGCATCACCTTGTCGTCCTTGCCGATGCCCAGTCGCGCGAGCGCCGCCGCGACCTGCTGCGTGCGTGCGTCCAAATCGGCATAGGTGAGCGAGACTTCGCCCTGCTGTATCACGGTCTTGTCCGGATACAGCGCGACCGGCCGCCAGAAGAGTTCGCCGAAGTTCTTGGATGGATGCTTTTCAACATTCACGGTCACGGTCATGGCGTGATAATCACCTCATCGAAGTCTTTCATCTTGCTTCTGAGACTAGCCCAATACGACATTGCAGTTTAGGACAGGTAAAGCACAATAGGATTGGCGGTGAAACGGCATGCTTGCTTATGGCGTGATAATCACCTTCCCGAAAATCTCGCGGTCTTCGAGCAGGCGGTGTCCCTCAGCCGTCTCTTCGAGCGGCAGCACTGAGCCTATGACAGGAATGATACTGCCATCTTGCACCTTGTCAAGCAGGCCTATTAGGTCTTGTCTGCGCCAGCCGTCCGATCCGAGAATGTCCATTTCCCGACGCCAAATATAGCGGATGTCGGTTGGAGGCTCGAAGCCGGCGGTTGCGCCGCAGGTCAGGATGCGCCCGCCGTGCCTGACCGCCTTGAGGCTACGCACCCAGCTGTCGCCGCCCGTGTAGTTGACCACTACATCCACCCCTTCGCCGCCCATGATGCCGCGCACATAGCGGTGAAACTCCGGTTGTTCCGTGTAGTTGACGAGGTGGTCTGCGCCAAGTTCTTTGAGTTGTGCGAGCTTGCCTGCGCTGCTTGCGGCGGCGAACACTTCGCAGCCGAGCATCTTGGCAATCTGCACCGCGCCCGTGCCCACGCCGCCGCTCGCGCCGAGAATCAAGATGCTCTCACCCGCTTGTAGCCTGCCACGTGTGATGAGCATTCGCCAAGCCGTGCCGTACGCTATGGGCAGCGCGGCGGCTTGTTCGTAGGTAACATCGTCGGGCAGGGGAATGGCGTTGTCCGCGCTGATGGCGAAGTACTCGGACAATCCGCCTGTCGCACTCTCGCCGAGCGCGCCGCCTGTCCCGTCAGGCATCGTGATTGCCGGATCTATGAGCAGGCGCTGACCGATGCTCACAGATTCCACGCCATCGCCGAGCGCGACGACTTCGCCCGCTATGTCGCCGCCGGATATGCGCGGCAGGTCGATGGGCAAGCCCGGCATGCCGCGCCGCACGAATATGTCGAGGTAGTTCAGCCCGACCGCCTTGACGCGAATCAGTATCTCGCCGGTGGACGGCACCGGGTCAGCGACTTCTTCGAGAATAAGCTTGTCCCGTCCACCGTGTTCATGTATGACGACTGCGCGCATGGATGCACCTGCAGTGTTCGCTAGAAAATCTCGCTGATGTTGAGTATTAAACCTTCGAGCGTGGGCGATGTAAGGGTCTGCCCTTCGCCGTAGATGCCGACAACCTCATAGCCGTGTTCGCGGAGGAACATCACCGTTATGTTCCTAGCGTCGGTGTCTACGAGCCAGAACTCTTTGACGCCGTGCTTGGCGTATAACGCGCGCTTGAAGTTTCTGTCGATGCTTGCCGTCGAAGAGGATAGGATTTCGGTGACAAGGTCGGGCGCACCGCGTACATTGTCGTCGTTTTTGATGTACAGTCGCTCCTTGGACACGAACAGCAAGTCAGGCTGTACCACATCCGTATCGCTGAACACGACATCGAAGGACGCGTCATAGACTTCACCCAAGTCATGCGCCTCTACATAGCTATCGAGCAGAGTTACCAGTTTCGTGCCTGCTCTTTGGTACGCTCTGCGCGGGGCTGCCGTCATAATCAACTCCCCGTCTAGCAGCTGGTATCGCTTGTCTTCAGGCGTGCTGCGACGGTCTTCGTAAGTGCTATTTATTCGCGCTCTCTGGATTACTATCGTCAGGCATCCAAATACAAAGTGTCATAGTTATGATACATGTCAGCACATGTCTAGCCTCTGCCGGTAAGCGTCTCGCGCGGTGCCGCGTTGTTAACCAGTGTAGAGCGTCCGACTGCTACGAGTCTGCCTTCGGTCGTGCGTATCTCAACATCGGCGACGCCAACTGTACGCCCTGTCTTGACTGCCTTGCCACGCGCTACCAGATCGGTGTCGGGTCCCACCATTCGCAGATAGTCAACTTGCAAATTCATATTTGGCGCGTCCTTGCCCGTGCTGCTCATCATCGCAAAGCAGGCGGTTAAGTCGGCGAGCGTAGAAATGATGCCGCCGTGCACGCTCAAGCGGTCGTCTGACGCCAGAAACTCTTCGCGAAACGGCATGCGCACTTCAACCTCGCCGCCATCGGCATGCAAGAGTTCAACGCCGAGCCAGCGGTGATACGGGGCTTCTCGCATTCGCTTGTGCAAGTCCATCTCAGTGTACCTCTCGCCGCATCAGGGCAAAACTTGACTGAATTTCACTGCTAATGCTATATAGCACGGCAAGCCATTTCAACCGCCTGCAGCATTAACGCAGTAACTTCCCACTGATGTTTCCCTGATGATAGCAAAAAAATGCGCTCAGTTTTCGCTGGGCGCATTTTGTAAGTCAATTGAGAATTGCCAAGCAGGCAGTCCCTTCCCACAAATGAGGAATGTTAGGATGAGACAAGATTGTCGCATACCAGTCGCATCCGGCATGCCCATCACATCGGCAGTATACCCACTCGATCGAACGGTTGCTAGTCCGCAGCCACCGAGTCGTGCTCGTACCACTCCGGACCCTCTTCGCCGGGCTCAGGCAGGACGAAGCCGCCTTCCATGGTTTGCGACGCTTTGCCCTCGGTTATCCTGCCGGCTATGTCGTCTCGCGAAATGCCGGTAATCTCCACGAATGCGCCAAGCAGATCGCTGAGCAGCTGGTCCTTGACCTCCTGCGGGCGCCCGGCCCGGTTGCCGCCGTCCATGTAGTACGGCGTGCCGCTGTCATAACCGGTTTCGCCGCCTTCGGGATACTCGATGAACTCGCAGTGGACAAACGAGCGAGGCGCGCCCGTCTCACCGCAGTGAATGTCGGTAAACGCCTTGGCGACCGCCTTCCTGGTCTCGAACTCGACTGAGTCTTCCGGCACGATGCACTTGTAATATGGCATTTATTCTCCCTCTCTCTTTTCCTGTTGCAATCTGTAAGTGACTCGCTATTGCGGGTCGCGGACGGATACTATCAACTCGTCAACGGAGCAGCCCGTCTCGGCGCGCCACATGTCCAAAAGCTGCTTCATAAAGTCCTCGCGCGTCTCTTGGTCGATCGGCTCGGTGAGCTGCCCGCGAATCATCGATGTCGTGGATACTTCTCCTCCACGAAAGCCAAATCCATTACGGATTTCGCTGTACTCGAGCGGGATGCTGTCCGCGTCGATGTCGAGCACCGAGGCGCTGATGCGCTTGATATTGGCAGCCAGCTTGGCGCGAAGGTCGTTAGGTACGACGCCTTCCTGCACGATGCATGTGTAGTTTATCAAGAGGCGCTCCTTTCCTCATGAAACCGCTATGACGGGCGAGATCTATGACCGCCGTTGAGGTTATCACACGCCTTGTTTTCCTGCAAATGGCACTTGCTCGTTGCTTCCTTATCAATTATAGAATCGGCTTGCATGATTCATAGCCCCGTCCTAACCTTCCTATTCAACATCAATTCGGGAGAGTGTTATAGAATGGCAGTCCCAAACTGACAGGGACCTTGGTCTGAAAGGAAACCACCAATGCTATTTCTAGCGATAAGCAGCCCGCACCCGACTCGCCCGTCCGATGTGCGCGAGCAGCGCAAGTTATATTGGCCCTGGGCGCAGGATAAGCTGGACAGAGGCCTGGCGCGCGCATTCTACGCGCGTACCGGACGCGGTGCGGTCGCGCTGTTTGATGTCGCGTCCAATGAAGAATTGCACCGGCTGCTGACCGAATGGTCGGAGATGATACCGGCTGAGTTCGAGATTTACCCGCTGCTGGATCCTGATGCCGCCGTGCAGTTCCTGAACGAGGGCTAGTTTGGTGTAAGTGCTAATGTGCAAATTAGTCCGCGTACCCGGTTAGTTCAACATAGCCGCTTCCGCTGATTGATTCGCCTGCCGCAGTGCCTTCGATTCGCACCGCGCCTTCCCAGTAGCGCACGATGGTGTCGAGTTCTTGGTCGCTGATGTACGGCGTTATCTCGATGTCCAGGGCATCGCCCTGTTTGTCGGAGTCGTCGCCGTCGTCGGACATGCGGAATCGCCAGCGCGACGGGTAGGTGCCACCGCGCGGGCTTTCCCACCAGTCAAGCACATCCAGCCGAACGTGCTTGCTGTCAATGTTGGTGTAGTTGCCGTCCGCTTCGACCACCGTGCCCGAGTGCAATGGGCGTCCGTTTGCATCATGCGGACGCAGCACACCGTACATAATGTCGCGCCCATCGGACAACTGCATAGAGAACCAATCCCAGCCCTCGTGTTCTGAGGATAGCTGCGCCGAACTCCATTCTCTGTCCAGCCAGCTGAGCCCGCTTACCTCGAATGTCTGCCCGTTTAGCGTAATTGTCCCATCGGTCGGCAGACGTGTCAGTGAGTAGTAGTACGACGCCTCTCCGGGTAAGAATCCCTTGCGGCTGAACCCGTCTTCGCCGTTCAGCGCGACGCCCTTGCCATCGCGCAGCGTCAGGTCGATTTCGACGCCCGTATTAGCGGCGTACAGGCGCATGGGTAGTGTGTCGTCGCCGGTCGCAGCAACGGACCAGTCTTCCAGCCACACTCGAAACGGCGTGGTTGGCGAACTCACTGCGCCTGCCAAGCCGAGCGCATCGCGGCTGTATCGCTCGAAAGCATAGAAGTCTTCGTCTTGTACATCGGTCAGCGCGAAGTGCGCCGTGTACATCTGCCGCGCTGCCCAATCCGATGTGCGGTCGAATTCGTCCGATGTTATGCCGACCCTGAAAAATGTCAACTCGTAGCCGAAGTGCCTGTTGTCGTGCGTGTCTAGATTTCCGGTGAAATACCACCATTCGAGCGCGTAATCAGAATGCGGGCCGTGGTCTTCGGGGAATGCGAATTGGCGCGGCGCGGTTACGCTCTTGAAGCCGGCGTCCGTCGTTCGCAGCGCATCGGGCAATGACAGATTTGCGCTAACTTCCGCATCGATTCCTGCGCGAGTTAGCGCGTACACGGCGCCAGCCAGCATCGCTATGACTATCGCAAGGCAAATCGCCGCAATCACGAGGCGCAACAGGCTACTCTTCATGCAGCACCTCGGCGGGGGACGCGCGCGACATTCGGATTGCGGGATAGATTGCTGCGAGCAGCGCGGCGGTGGTGGCGATGACGACCGCCTGCGCCAGGATGATCGGGTAGATTTCCATATCCATCGACCAGCCGAACGATCTGCGGTTCACCACGAATATCAGAATCGCGCCTTGAATCAGTCCGAGCGGCACCGCGAGTATGCCAGCTGCCACGCCCATCAACCCGGTCTGCGCGGTGAACATTAACCACACTTGGCGCGGCGTGAAGCCGATGGCGCGCAGCGTGCCGAACTCTGTGGCGCGCTCCATCTGTATCGCCATCAGAGCGCTCAGCACGCCCACGAACGCCACACTGATGGATAGCGCGTGCACTACGGAAGTGATGGCGAAACTACGCTCGAACACTTCTAGCGCGGCAGTCTTCAGCTCGGCGTTAGACCGTATTCGCACATCCGCGTCGCTGCTGATAGCGTTATCCACCGACATTATCAAAGCGTCGATGCTAACGCCATACGCCGCGCTTACGCCGATTCCGGTAACCCTGTCGTCGTCCCAGAAACGGTTGTACGCCTTGCGGCTCATCATCACCTTGCCGTTCGCGGAGTTTCGGTAGTCGTAGTATATGCCCACCACACGAAACTCGCGCACGCCTTCGCTCGTCAACAAGCTGACGGTGTCGCCCACACCAATGCCGCTGCGATACGCGAACGGCTCCGACACCGCAACGGCATCACCGAATTGCAACCTGTCCCAGATGAGCACCGGTTCGCCTTCCTTGAAAGTGTTGTAGCGCGCGAAGTCGTCGAGAGTCGTATCCAACGCGAGTAACTCCACTTCGCCGCTTGGCGAGTTTACAGTTGCGTTTCTCACGGTGCGCACGCTTGCCACGCCGTCAAGGCGTCGTAGGCTATCGAGCAGCGCAGGCGATAATCCGGACTCAGTCGCTTGTGAACTGAACGACGCAGGCGAAATGTAGATGTCCGAGCCGAGCGAATTATCCAGCCATTGCACGACGGTAACACGAAAGCTTTGTACCATCGTGTCAATGGAAATCGTGATGGATATGGCGACTGCGAGCGCGGCGATTGCTACGGCTGTGCGGCTGATGGACGCGGCGATTCCGCGTGCCGCCATCGCGCCCATCGTACCGAACAACCTGCCCATCAGTGGCGCGAGTGCGCGGCTCATCACGATGACCGCGGCCGGCGTGAGCATCGCGTAGCCAAGCACCAGCGTTCCAACGCCTCCAAATGCCAGAAACAGCGACTTTGAGGGCAGCAGCACAAGCACCGCGCCAACGACCATCAGTGCGATACCAGCGATGGATGCGATTGGAGCAGCGCCCTTGTATCTGCTTTCGAGATTTGAACGCGATAGAGTGTCCCGTGCGGGAATGTCGGTCGCTTCGAGCGCAGGCACGAATGCCGCCGCTATCGTCGCGAACACGCCAAGCAGTGCGCCCTTGACAAGCGACCAAACTGGGATAGCCAGGTTTTGCACCGACACGACGAAGAAAAGATCGGTAATCGTCTGCGTTATTATATTTAGCACGCCGCGCCCGATGACGATGCCCAGCAGCACGCCCACGACCGAGCTGACCACGCCGATGACGGCTGCCTCGCCAAGTACCATGCCGAAGACCTGCCCGCGTGTAACTCCGATGGCGCGCAGTGCGCCGATGACCGGCCGCCGCTGCACCACCGAGAACGCCATCGCGTTGTATATCAGAAACGCGCCGACAATCAGTCCCAGTAGGCTGACGACGAACAGGTTATCGTCGAATGATTGCGTAAGTTCGTCGATTGTCTCGGAGCGCGTCTCGGAGCTGACGATAGCTGCCTCGTCCGGCAGTATCGCTCGGATGCGTTGCAGTGCGAAGTCTCCCTGCTCTCCGGGTGGCAGCATAAGGTCTATGTGGCTGAGTCGCCCTTCGAATCGCAGCAGTTCTTGCGCCGTAGCGATGTCCACAATCAGCAAGTTCCTGAGTGTCTCGTCGCTGATGCTGTCGCGCGGGGCAAGAAGCCCTACGATTTTCACATCGCGCACTGCATCGGCAATACGCAGTTTCACCGTATCGCCCGCTTGCACGCCAAGCGCGTCCGCGGTCTGCACCGAGACTAGCACAGCGTCCGGCGCGGCAAGCAGGAAGGCGGCATTTCGCGCCGGCGAATCCGACCTTGCCACGAATGCGCCACTGTCCGTGTACGGTCGAAACTGCGTATCGGCGAATGGGTCGATGCCCAACAATCTGAGCGACCTGCCACGCGGGTCAACATCGATCGGATGCGCGTAGCCTCCGACGATGGGCGCGGATGCTCGGACTCCGAGTTCCACACGCAGCGCGTGGTATGTGCGCTCTGGTAAGCCGCCGGGACCGCCTACGATGCGGTGTGTAGCGGTGCCTGTAACGGCATTGCTAGACAGGCTGAATGCGTGCTTTGCGCTCTGATTGCCCAAGTCAATAGCGACCACTATGGCGACGCCAAGCGTAATGCCCAGCACAGACAGCGAGGTCTGCCACGGGCGGCTCAGTAAGTATCGCATGCCGGAAAGCCATAGCATGCTGTTCATTCAGCGCGCTCCAACATCCAGCGTGCCAATCCAATAACGGCGTCAGGGACAATCGAGACAGTCGTCAAATTACCTTCGCTCGACAAGTTCGCCATTTTCCATCGCAAGCACGCGCTGCGCCGCACTCACGACCATATCGCTGTGCGACACGACAATTAGCGTCTTGCCATTGTTCGCAATCAAACTTTGCAGCAGCGATAAGACTACCAGACCTGTGTTGGAATCGAGATTGCCGGTCGGCTCGTCCGCGAGTATCAGCAGCGGATCGTGGACGAGCGCGCGGGCGATTGCAACGCGCTGCTGCTCGCCTCCGGAAAGCCTGTCCGGATGGCTGTCCATCCTGTCTGCCATGCCGACTTGTTCTAATGACTTCCTGATGCGGCGCTCGGACTCTGCGCTTGCATAGCCGTTGAGTTGCAACGGCAGCAGCAGATTCTCGCGGACATTGAGCGTGGGTATTAGGTTAAAGAACTGGAAGACGAAGCCGATATTCTTGCGTCTGAACAGCGTCCGTTCTGTCTCGGATAGCTTGTTTATGCGCGTGGAATCGATGAGCACCTCGCCTTCCGTAGGCGTGTCGATGCCACCGATAAGGTTTAACAGCGTAGTCTTACCCGAGCCGCTAGGTCCCGCCAGCGCGACGAACTCACCATGATATATTTTAGCGTCCGCGCGCCGTATTACCGAGCGTGTCTCGCGTCCTTCAAGAAAGCGCTTTGTGAGGCTGCGCAATTCGACAATTGACCTGGGTGGTTGTGTTTGCTGTGGTACAACCGTGTTGGTTCGCAGGTTGGATAGTTCTTTGATAACTGTGAACCCCTTTGGCTGATATATGGCGGATTTCACTGTGAGACTTGAATGCGAGTCAGTTTTGCACTCCCTATATCCTTTATAGCATATAGGACCAGTTGCAGTTTATTTTTCCTCTATCCTAACCTTGCCTTGGCGGATGAGTGGACTTTAGGTTCGGCAGAAAAAAACGTCTTCAATTCCTGGGCATGGCGAGTAAATGGCGTGTGATATATCATAACGGTGATGACGCCGACTGGCACGAAGGAGGAAGACATGGCAGATTATGGTGACTATGCCGCGTATTTCAATGGTGAGTGGATACCGTACAAGGATGTGCGCATCTCGCCGGACGACCGCGGGTTTATGCTGGCGGATGTAGTGTTCGACATCGGGCGCACCTTCAACGGGGTGCCGTTCGTGCTTGACAGGCATATCGACCGATTGTATCGGTCGCTGAAATACCTGCGCATTGATTGCGGACTGACGCCGGCGGAAATGACCGCGCTGTGCGAAGAAGGGGTGCGCCGCAACGAAGAACACCTGACCCGCGTCGGAGATTTCAGCATCCACCCGTTCGTTACGCGCGGCAGACAGGCAGGGCGTATCGGAGACGCGGGGCCGGCGACTGTGTGCATCGGCATTCGGCCCGTCGCATTTGCCACATTCGCGCACTACTACAGCGAAGGCGCACACGGCGTCATCGCGCGCACGCGGAGTTATAGCAGCCAGTTCGTCGACCCGAAGGTCAAGCACCACAGTAGGCTGAACTTCGTGCAGGCTGAGCTGGAGGTCGCGGATGTCGATCCCGATGCGTCGCCAATACTGCTAGACGACGCGGGCAACCTGACCGAAGGAATCGGCTACAATGTATTTCTTGTGAAGAACGGTGTGCTGAAAACACCGACCGACCGCAGCATTTTGCAGGGCATCTCGCGCGGCGTGCTGATTGAACTCGCCGAAGGTTTGGACATACCCTTCAGCGAGGAAGACTTGCAGCCATACGACCTTTACACCGCAGACGAAGTGTTCTTCTCGCGCACCAGCCCGCGCATCGTGCCGGTAAGCCGCGTGGACAACCGCGCCGTCGGCGACGAATGCCCCGGTCCGATTACACGGCAGCTAATCAGCGCACACAGCGAAATGGTAGGAGTGGACATCGTTGACCAAGCAGTGCACTTCGCGAATTTGGCGGAATAGTTGAAAGGCGAAGAGGTCGGGGCGCACCTGAGCCTCAATCACTCCTCAAGTCAATAACAGCCTTGCAGGGTAGCGATTACTCCGCTGTGATTGTAAAATAGTGCCGTTGACGCGCCGGTGATTGCCGAAAATTGCGTCACCATACAGGAGGATCTGTGAAGACGATGATAACCAGATATTCCCAGACGGCCGCATTCGTCGCTGCCGCCGCAATAACGCTAATGCTGATTGCCGCTTGCTCCAGCGAGCCGGAGCTTGGCGCACCTAAGACGCCTGCCGCAGCCCCGGCACAAGCGGCGGCGCCGGTACAGCCTGCCGCAGCGCCAACATCCGCCCCTGCTCCTGCTGCCAAGCCTGAGTTGATGCGGTGGGATTCGCCGCCGGCGATGACCATCGACACAAGCAAGGACTACCGCGCGGTCATCGAGCTGGAAAAGGGCGATGAAATCGTCATCGACCTATTCGAGGACGGCGCGCCCACGACAGTCAATAACTTCGTCTTTCTCGCGCGCGAAGGCTTCTACGACGGCGTAACATTCCATCGCGTGCTCGAAGGTTTTATGGCGCAGACCGGCGACCCGACAGGCACGGGCGGCGGCGGTCCCGGCTATCGCTTCGACAACGAAGTCAGCCCTGACTTGCGGCACGAAGGCCCCGGCATCCTGTCGATGGCGAACGCAGGCATGCGCAACGGGCAGGGCACGAACGGAAGCCAATTCTTCATCACATTCCGCGAGACGCACTTCTTAGACGGATACAATCTCGACGGCACTGAAAAGGACTGCGCCGCAGAGTCATGCCACTCGGTCTTCGGCAAGGTCGTCGAAGGTATGGATGTGGTGAACAACATAAGCCTGCGGGACCCGGGCAGCGCGACCACACCCGGCGACGCGATTAAGACCATCAGGATTGAAGAGAATTAGGTTCTGACAAGAAGACGCACTTACAGGAAATTGAACCGCTTGATCAGTTCAGGCGATTGGAGGAATTGTGGTAAGCCAATACAGTGAACCGCCCGCATTGGGCATCGACCAAAGCAAGAAGTACACCGCCACCATAGAGATGGAAAAGGGTGGCGAAATCGAGATAGAGCTTTTCGCGGCGGAAGCGCCCATCACGGTGAACAACTTCGTCTTTCTCGCGCGGGAAGGCTACTACGACGGCGTTACCTTTCACCGGGTAATTCCCGGATTTATGGCGCAGGGCGGCGATCCAACTGGCTCTGGCAGTGGTGGTCCCGGCTATCAGTTCGACGACGAATTCCACCCGAGCTTGCGGCACGATTCGCCAGGCATCCTGTCTATGGCGAACGCTGGCAGTCGCGGTGGACGCGGCACGAACGGCAGCCAATTCTTCATCACATTCGTCCCCACGCCGCACCTCGACGATCACCATTCAGTATTCGGCAAGGTCGTGTCCGGCATGGACGTGGTCAACGGAATCGCCGTCCGCGACCCCATGCGCTCCCGGACGCCCGGCGACGCGATGCGGACAATTCGCATTGCGGAGTCTGATTAGGGTTGACGGCGGTGTAGGGGTTGCGTGAGATAGACAGGGGTGTCGCCGTTGATATACGGTCTCCCTATCTTATCCTTACCGCTTCAAGGGAGAGTGCTTAATCAGGAGAGTGCTTAATCAAGACTTTAGAAGGCAAAACTTAAGAGGGCGTCGGCAAAATCACCGGCGCCCTTTCTCTGCTTGTTCCTGCTGTTGCGCTAACGAGCCGCTATTGGTAGCCTGTCCGCATAGCCCTAGTCGTCGCCAACCACTGGGTCGATGGTAGGCTCGGGCGCTTCGGTTGGCCGTGGCTCCGGCTTGGCTAGGTGCAGGCTGTATAGCTTGCCCTGCGTGCCGATCCATGATTGCCTGCTTGCGTTTTGTTCCTCGCCCGCAATCAGCGGTCTGTTGTTGACGCGGATGCTCGGCTCGGTCTGCGAGCTGCGAATGTCCACTTCTTCCTTAGTGAAGTAGAACGACAATCCTCGTAATTCAGGTATGCCAATCTCTTCACCGAGAAGCAAATTCTTGTGCTGAACTAGCGTCGTGAACGACCGCTCCACCGCGCTGAAGTCCACAAGCACCTTGCCTTCCTCGTCAGCGATGTAGCCAAATGGTTCAGGCTTGGTCAGTCCGTAAATCGCGTAGCCGGCGCCAGCAACCATAACTATCGTCACTATGCCTCCCACCACCGCGAGTGCGATAGCGATAATCGGATAGTCCGAGCTTTCTTCGGG
Source organism: Chloroflexota bacterium (assembly GCA_009840355.1). NCBI lineage: Bacteria > Bacillati > Chloroflexota > Chloroflexota bacterium. The sequence continues at coordinate 15,882 of VXNZ01000012.1, read as the reverse complement.
CAGCTCTGCCTGAACCGGCGGAGCGGCTGGCGCTACCGGCGCTGTGGGGACCGGCTCCGGTGCGGGCGGTGGCGCTTGCTGGACTACGGCTGGCTGCTGCGGCATCGGCGGGATCGGGTACGATGACAATACCGCCGAGTCGCTCGTGAAGGTGTAGTCGCGCGCGGCGTAGTTCATGTTTAAGCGGAAGAGAATCGTGTGGTATTCCTCAATGCCCGGCGTGAACACTATGTCGAACGCCCAAGCACGACCTTGATTAAGCAGTTCTCTGGGCACCAATTCGATGGCGCTGTTACCGCTCGCGGAGGATATATCTACGTCGATTATGCTCGTCGGCACAGCGTAAGGCTGCCCGTTCACCTTGACTTCGGTAGTGCCTATTACCACGCGTTCGCCGGGCCTTAGGCCGTCCACGTGCGTCAAGTTGACATCGAGCACCGGGAATGCCTGTGCCATAACCGAAGTGCGCGTCGAGATAGTGTGCTCGTGCTGCGGCCAGTGCAGTTCCAACTCGATCTCGTACTCGCCTTCGCTACCCAGCGGCGGCACGGTCGTCGAATAATAGGCGTCGCCGGCGACTGCATCGCCGTATTCGCCGTTGTCGTTCAGCGCGTGGGTGAAGGTATGCCCGCCCTCGGCGACGATGGTCGCCCGCAGCTCGGCATCCGGAACGGAGACACGCTGGTGGCCGTCGGAGACATACACCACGAACTCGGTGCTGCTATCGTGCGGTATCGTATCGAAGGACACGAGATGCAAGCCGAGCGTGTTTTTCGGATAATGCCACGCCGAGATGAAACCGTCTCCGCCGCGAACATCGATCGTCCACTTGCCAGGCGCAGGGTCGGTCAGCGTCCAGATAATCACATGCGGCGTTTCCACGACGCTGGACAGCGCGCGGTCGCCTTCGGACTCGCGGACGCCGGACGGATTCTGTAGGCTAAACGAGCCGGTGCTGCCTTGCTTGAAGAACACCAGCGATGCCTCGGTGGTGCTCGGCGGAATATCCAGTGTTGCGGAGAATACGTCGTTGGGAGCGAGTTCGTCCTGCCCAATTTCGAACAGAGTTCCCTTCGCGTCCTCGCGCAGTATCTGATCGGCGATGACCTTCAGCTCCTGCGGCGTGGACAGCGGGAATATGTCGCTGCCAGTGCCGCCAGACACGGTGCGCATAAACTCTTTGGCGTATGTCGATGAGCCGGGCAGCGCGACGCTGACGACTTGCCAGCCTTCGCGGTTGAGTGCGTTGATAGTCTCGCCCAGCGGATACTCCTCGGCGGGCGAGTCACCGTCAAGTTCGCCGCCTGAGACGACATAAACGGTAGAACCACTGCCAGCACTCTCGAACTTCATCAGCTCGTGGGCATATGACAGCGCCGCTGTTAGGTCTTCGACCTGCGCGCCGTTAGAATCTTCGATGTGGCTCACGACATCGCGATAGGCGCTGCCGTGCTCGGGGCTGCCCGCGATGGCAGGCCCGATTACGCCTTCTTCGCCAGTAGCGATAAATCCTATACGCTGGTCTTCACGCAGCTCGGACAGCAGTCCTATGAACGAGACAGCCAAGTCACGATTCTGCTCGGACGCGCCCGTCGCGTGCCTGTCAACGATGACGATGTCTAGCGGATCGTTGTTCTGCGCAAGCAACAAATCCGTCTGGCTTGCTGTCCAAACAGTTAAGAGTATTGCCGCAAGTGCGAAAGCAATGTAGATTCTTTTCATCTTCCACCTCCGTGGAAGTCAGAATTACATAAGTGCGAAATCCGCTTCAACGTGAATTTAGTCCCTTTTCACATTAGTTTTAGAATGTTCCAAAACTCTTACAGTAAAAATTCAGAACCCTACATCCCGTCGAATGAAACTAGGCTGCCATGCCGGAAGTAGCACTGCGCCGGTTGGCAATGTGTGCGCTGGCGGTCGTGACTGTGTTTGTGATCGCGATGTCGTTAATGGCGTGCGTAGGCAACGGCGGCGCCAACACGGCAACGGACAACGACGCCGAGCTGTCGTTGGAAATGATGCGCGGCATGGTGCTGCAGGTAGAAGCGGAGTCGCTGATTTCGCTCGCCGCGCTGGAAGTGCAGGACGACGACGGCAAAATATGGCGCTTCGAGGGTAGGGGTAAGGTAGTGCCAGGCTTCACACCATCGCACCTGAACGAACACAAGCTGTTCGGCGATCCGATTGAAGTAACCTTTTACCGTGAAGGCGATGCGCTAGTGATTCACGACATAGAAGATTGAGTGGAGAGGCTGAGGGAGTTGACCCAATATGCCTGCTTCACATTGCCTTATCCATGTTCAGCATCCCTAGCACGCTGCACCCGCCGTATGCTAAAGACGACCCATGCCGTGCCGCCGCCTAGCGCCAGCGTTACTAGCGCGAGTATGAGCCTGCCTTCAAAGCTCGGCACGGTCGCGGCTTCGGCGATGTTCAGCGGGGTAGTTGTGGTAACTTCGCCGTGTTCGTCGGTCTCAATCTTCGTCAGCAGCGACCACTGACCGGCGCTGCGGAAGATGATGTTGCCTTTGTAGTGGATCGGGGTCGCCGGGTCGTTGAGCGCGGGCGTCTGGAATGTCGGCTCACCTTCCGGATTATACGCGACAATTAGCACACGCGCGTTTTCGACAAGCTCTTGTGCCGCCGGGTCAAGTATCGTTACGCCGAAATGCACCGTGCCGACTCTTGGCTTGTGCGGCTGTATGGTGATGATGACTTCGTATGGTCCCGCCGGACCGCGGTGTAGCTGTAACGGCTTGTCGAACACGGACTCGCGTTCGCCGGGTGTCTGCCCCATCGTGAACACGCTCAACGCGACTATGGCGGCGAGCAGATAGAATAATCGGACCGCGCCGGAATTGGCGCGTGGGCGAATATTTCGCGGTGTGTGAGATGCGAGGCGCAATTGAGAGGTGCCGTGTGGGCGCTGGTTGTGGTGGGCTTGCCAGGGATCGAACCTGGGACCAATCGGTTATGAGCCGACCGCTCTGCCGCTGAGCTACAAGCCCGTTTGATGTCAATTTAGACTAGCGAACTGGGTGTGCGCTGTCAAGGATTGGCATTCTGCAGATGGCGTTGCCAATGGCGACGCCAATCGCTATTTTGCCTTGATCCTAGCCTTCGCTCATATGGAGTAGGGACTGTTGCGCCCGCCAAAAAAGACGCCGCTGACTTTACTATGCAGAAAGTTCTTTTGCCGCTTGCAAGCCTAGGTTGTAGCCCATGATACCGATGCCGGTGATGACACCTCTACAGGCTGGACCAATCTCGGATATGCGGCCTCGGCTTGCCGGGTTAGACATGTGAATTTCAAGCGTGGGTGTGCTTCCCTCGCGTATCGTGTCGGCGAGTGCGGGATGGCCGGTCGTGTAGCCGCCTGGATTGATGAGCGCCGCGTCCGCGTCCGAATCCTTGAGCTTGGCGATGACTTCGGACTCCTCGTTCGAGTGGAATATCTCCACATCCACGCCCAAATCGGCTGCGTATTGGCGGATGTTCTCGTCGTACTCGGGCAGCGTCATCGTGCCGAAGATTTCGATGTCAACCTTGCCGCGTAGTTCCATGCCCTGCCCGTGAAGTACCAGCACTTTCGTCATCGTTTCGTGTCTCCTTTTGGATATGAATGTCGGCTATATGTGGTTGGCTGTGTGTGAGATTGGGTGAATGCTAAATGTCCAGCGCAGTGAAGCATGCCGCTACTATGCTGTCAACATCGATACCGTATTCCTTGTATAGCTCGGATCGGGTACCGGACTGGCCGAATTCGCTTACTCCTAGCGGCATTATCCTCGTGCCGAGCGCGCCGCCTATCCACGCGAGCGAATGCGGGTGCGCGTCCGCCACCGCGACTACTGGCACTTGGCGCTCTTCAGTCGATAGAATGCCCGCTAGGAACGGCGTGGTGGTGCTGCCCGCAACCGCAGCGTCTATGCCTTCCTGATAGCGCCGGTACAGGGGGCCCGGTCCAGTGATGTTGATGACATTGGCGAACACTCCCTCGCGCAGCAACTCCTCGCTCGCCTCAATCGCATCCGGGATCATCGCCCCGATTGCCATGATGTTTACCACATTTTCGCCCGGCGCGTACTGAGGCTCAGACGCGCGACTGACTAGGCGATACGCGCCCGACAACACCTGCCGCCGCAGACGCTCTTGCGCCTCCGTGTCATCCGGCAGGTTGAATAGCGACTGCTCAACGCGCCTGCTCGTCAGGCGCAGGTATGTGGAGCGTTCTCGCCGCCTCACTTGTTCGAGCGCGCTCAGCATAATCCACTCCACTTCTTTGCCGAAGCAGGGTTCGTAGAAGTCCAGTGCCGGCATTTCTGCGCCGATGGACGGCGTCATAAACGACTGATGCGCGCCGCCTTCCGGCGCGAGCGTGATCCCCGAAGGCGTACCGACCACAATGAACTTCGCGTCGGAATACAGGCCGTAAGTGAACGCGTCCAGCCCGCGCCGCACGAACGGGTCGTACAGCGTGCCGATGGGGAACAGCAGCTCTCCATTCGCCTCGAACGACTGCCCCAATTGCCCGAGCATCATGAACAGATTGTTCTCGGATATGCCAAGCTCGATGTGCTGCCCTTGCGATGATTCGTTCCAGCGCAGCACGCTTTCGTCTTCTTCGGGCAGTTGTTCCGGCTCGGTACGATTCCACACGCCTGCGCGATTTATCCAGCCGCCCAAGCCGGTTGAGCTCGCCACATCCGGGCTGACGGTAACGATGCGGTCGGCGACTTCGGGCAGATTACGCGCGAGGTCGGTCAGCACCAGCCCGTAAACTTGCTGACTCGATGTGCTGCCGCGATATTCGTGGTCGATGCTGGTGGGAATCGCGGGAGTCAACGCTGTCGGCGAGCGCAGCCCTGACGAGCGCAATCTCGCGGCTGTGCTACGGCAAGCCAGCCCCGCCGCAGACCTGGGATCGAAGTCGTCCCAAACTTCGTTCTCTGCCAACCCGATGTGCTCGCGAAGTTCTTCCATCTGGGTCTGCGACAGCAGGTTCGAGTGGTTGCGTGGGTCGCCGATGGTCGGCAGCATAAATCCCTTGAAAGTGTACGCGAACACCACTGTGGGACCGCGTAGTTCGTCCGCGCGCGCGAATGCGTCTCTGAGCATGGAGAAGTCGTGGCCGCCAAGGTTGCTGAACAGGCTGCGAAACTCTTCGTCGTTCCACCGGCTGATGAAGCGCGCCAGATCGCGTGGGAATCTGCTGTAGCGGGGCAGCCACTCGCGCAGGATGGCGCCATCGACGCGCAGCAGACGCTGGTATGCCTCGTTCGACATATCGTCGATGCACATTTGCAGCAGCTCGCCGTTCTGTTCAGCGAATGCGCTTTGCAGGCGTCTGCCGTACTTGACATCGATGAAATTCCAGCCGTTAGCGGCGAACATCTCGCGCCAACTCTGCACGCGGATACCCGGTATGATGCGGTCGAGGCTCTGCCTGTTTAAGTCAACGACCCATAGCACATTGTCGAGCGCCGCCATTTCCGGTTCGGAAATCGCTTCCCAAATGGACCCTTCGTCAAGCTCGGCGTCTCCGACAAGGCTGATGTATCGGCGCGGCGATCGATTATAGAAGTGCAGGTGCGCGCGCAGGTATTCTTCAGTAATCGCGGCGAAGTTTGGCGCGACCGGTCCTAGTCCGACTGACCCGGTAGAGAAGTCCACAGAGTCCGGGTCTTTGGTCTGACTTGGGTACGCCTGCAGCCCGTGAAATCCGCGCAGCGTCTTCAAGTATCTGCCGTCTAGGTTGCCCAGCAGATACTGTATGGCGTGATAGACGGGTGATGCATGCGGCTTGACCGAAATCCTGTCTCCGGCGCGCATGTGGTCGAAGAACAACGATGTCATTATCGTCGTGACCGACGCGCTGGACGCCTGATGCCCGCCGACCTTGCCGTCCGGCGACGGGCGCTCGTTGTTCGCGTAATGCACCATATTTATCGCGAGCCACAGCACGCGGTCTTGGATTTGCCGCAGTGTCGTATCGCGGTCTTGATATACATCCGCTATTTCCGGAATTGCCGTTGCCATCGCTAACCTCGCAGTCAGAATTCAGGTGTCAGCAATCAGTCGTCGAGTCCAATTAGTCCCTCCCGTCAGGAGAAGATTAGTAAGGGGGCGAAGATTCTATTCACACTTGATATGAGCTCCGCGCCGGAGATTCCGCATTACAGATACGCCTTCGCCCATCCCATCCCATCCCTTCGTCCGTCGTCGCAGCGGGGACATATTCGCAGCCTACCCAGCCGTCGTAGCCGAGTTCGTCGAGATAGTCGAACAGGTAGGCGTAGTTGATTTCGCCGGTGCCGGGTTCGTGGCGGCCCGGGTTGTCCGCAATTTGGATGTGTCGGATGATGTCCATATTGCGCTCTATGTTGCGCGCGAGATCGCCCTGCATTATCTGCATGTGATATAGGTCGTGTTGCAGGAACAGATTGTCCGAGCCGACGCGCTCGATAAGGTCGCGTGCCTGCTCCGGGTAGTTCAGCACGAAACCGGGAATGTCGATAGTGTTTATCGGCTCGACGAGTAGTCGGATTCCGGCAGCGCCAAGCTGCTCTGCCGCGAACTTGAGATTCGCCGCGAGCGTTGCGTCCAGCTCTTCGCTAGACACACCTTCAGGCGCGATGCCGGCGAGGCAGTTGACCTGCGGGCAACTGAGCGCGGCGGCATACTCGATCGCCTTGCCCACGCCGTCTTGAAACTCGCCCACGCGGTCGGGATGGCACGCGATTCCACACTCGCCTGCTGCCCAGTCGCCAGCGGGCAGGTTGTGCAAGACTTGCGCGAGACTATGCCGTTCCAACATTTCCGCCAACTGCGCGGGTTCATATTCGTATGGGAACAGATACTCTACGCCCTTAAACCCGGCGGCAGACGCGGCGGTGAATCTGTCGAGAAAATCCACCTCGTTGTACAACATCGTGAGGTTTGCTGCGAATCTTGGCATTTCTTGTCCTTGTTGTCGGTCAGTATAGGTGTCTAAAAGTCGCTGTCTAATGTCGCCGATTGATTTTCGATGAGCAATGTTCGGTGATGGACTTGGTTGCACCTGTCCAATCTGCGTGTGACAGCGATGGAATATCCGCTATGTAAGGCTTGACGGTTGCACAGGGCGCTGTTCGTCAGACGCCTTGTAAATGGACATTGCAACTTGCATGGTATGGCGCGAGAAGTCGATGTCCATGTCCGGCTGTTCGTCGCGGATGATGCAGTCGATGAACTGCCGCGCCGCGCCGTTGAATCCTTCTATCCAGTCCATCGGTACTTGTATGCCGGTCGTCTCCGTGCCCTTGACGACCATGACCGGCGGCAGATCGAGCATCTCGCCGGTGCAGCGCGTAACCCAGATGGCGCCCTTGCTGCCCTGAATCTCGAAGAACTCGTCGGCAGGATAGTACCTGCCGCGTATCTCCATTTCGGGCGCGGACGAGTATTCGAGAACGCCGAGGCAAGTTCTGCCCTTGAACTTCCATATCGCTGCGCTTGGCGTCTCGTTGAGGTAGTCGTCCGAACGGGATACGATGCTCTGCACGCTTTCGATTTGGCCAATCCAGTTGATAGCGGTGGCGTACTTGTGCCAGCCGTCATCGTAGAGCATGCCGCCGGCGTGGAGCGTCGGGTCGCGCCGCCATACATACGCGCCGGGCATGGTTTCAATCTGCGACTGGTCTGCTAACTTGCCGCGCACGGTACGAATGCGAACCATGCACGGCTCGCCGATTTCACCCGCGTCCAGCAGTTCCTTTGCCTTTAAGATGGGTGGGTAGTACAAGAAGTTCTCGGTCGTGCGGTATTTGGTTGAGGCGCCGTTGACCGCCGCTTCAATGGTGTCGATTTCCGCGACTGTCGAAGAAATGGGCTTCTGGCACGATACATGCTTGCCCGCCTTCAGCCCATCCACGATCTGCTGTGGATGCAAGTGTGTCGGCGTCAGCAGTTCGATGGCGTCCACATTGTCGTCGTTCAGCAGGTCTTCATAACTCTCGTGGATTCGCGGCGAGATGCCCCACTGCACGGCGCGCTGCATGGCGCGTTCGGTCTGAGGATCGAAGAGCGCGGCAACCTCGCACTGCTCGTGTGCCAGATAGCCGGGCGCGTTGAGCTGCGAAATTGTGCCGCAGCCCACGATAGCCAGTCGTACCTTGTCCATTTCCCGCCTCCTAAAACCGAAATGCCGGGCACCGAATCATCAGGATCAACTCGGATTGCTAAGCTGCCTTGTAGGATACCATTTGCCGTGAAATTTAGCATGGCTGAATGTGTCCGATTAAGCGGCTGGTGCACTTGCTTCATAAATAGTCCCGTCGCCCTCTGGGTTAAGCTCAAGAATCGAAAGTATTGGCACGCTCGACTGCGACGATTTTAGATTTCTCCCCTTGCTCGGAATGACAATGGGCAGTGCGCCTCGCGAGAGTCAACTATGCTTGTTCAAGGATCGTTGCGGAGGTGAGCGTCCCCAATTGACACCGTCCCCAGTCATGGGGCAAAATCGGGGCGTCTTTAGGCGTCTGGACGCCAACAATTCTAATCGAATCGAAAGTTGGGCTATGGCTGTTTCACAGAAAATTCGGAATTTTATGGAGCAAGGCTCTTGGATTCGCAGGATGTTCGAGGAGGGCATTGAGCTTAAGCGGCAGTTTGGCGAGGAGAATGTCTTCGATTTGTCTCTGGGTAATCCTGTTATGCAGCCGCCACCCGAGTTCTTCGACGAACTCAGGCGCATTGCGAACGACCCACAGCCGGGCATTCACCGCTATATGCCGAACGCAGGTTACGAAGAGACGCGCGCGGCGGTCGCATCGCAGCTTGGCGGCGAGACCGGGCTTGACTTTGGCGCGGGCGACATCGTGATGACCTGCGGCGCGGGCGGTGCGCTCAATGTCGTGCTGAAGACGCTGCTTGATCCGGGCGACGAAATCGTCATCTTCTCGCCGTTCTTCGTGGAGTATCACTTCTACGCGGATAACCATGGTAGTTCATGCCACGTCGTGCCGCCTGACGAGAACTTTCTGCCAGACATGGACGCCTTGAAGGATGCGCTAAACGAGCGGACGAAAATTGTGCTCATCAACTCTCCGAACAATCCCTCCGGCGTGCTGTACAGCGCAGAGTTGCTCGACGAGATGTGCGCACTCATTCGGGACGCTGAAGCGGCGCACGGACGCGAGATTTTTCTCGTCAGCGACGAGCCGTATCGCAGGTTGCTGTTCGACGGCTTGGAGTATCCGCACATCTTCCATCACCACGAACACAGCATTGTGGCGACCTCGCACTCGAAAGACCTCGCGCTGCCGGGCGAGCGCATCGGCTACATCGCAGTACATCCCGAATACGGCGACAAGGATGACCTGATAGACGGGCTGGTGTTCTGCAATCGGACGCTGGGCTTCGTGAACGCGCCTGCGCTGATGCAGCACATCGTGCGTGCGCTGCAATCGGCGAGCGTGGATGTCGATGAGTACCGCCGCAAGCGCGATTTCCTCTACGACAACCTGACGGCGATGGGCTACAAGCTGGTCAAGCCGCAGGGCGCGTTCTACATGTTCCCCGCGTCGCCCACGCCGGACGATGTGGAGTTCGTAGCGGTGCTGCAAGAGCGCAAGGTGCTGGTCGTGCCGGGCGCGGGATTCGGGCTTCCTGGCTACTTCCGCATATCGTACTGCGTGGACGACCGCACGCTAGAAGGAGCGCTGCCCGGCTTCGAGGCGGCGATAGGGGCATATCGCTAATTACTGCTCTAGTCATCCGACGGCGGCATTGCGTCTTTCAAGCCGAATCCTGTCGCTGCGACAAGGATAGAGTCGGCGCTCTGGATTTTGCCCATATCCAACAGCGCCTTCACACCGGCGAATGCCGCTGAGGAGGTCGGCTCGATGAATACGCCTTCCTGCGCCGCGATTTGCCGCTGCCAGCGTAGGATGTCCACCTCAGCGACCGCGACTGCCGCGCCGCCCGTGTCATTCAATGCGCGGACACACTGGAGCAGTCTGGGCGGGTTGGCGACTGCAATTCCGCCCGCGATTGTCGCGCCGGTCGTTGGTGCCGGTTTGCCGTTGAATGCGGCGACAAGTGGCATAACGGCTTGCGCCTGCACCGCATGCAGCGTTGGTATGCGTGAGATCTTGCCCGCGACTTTGATCTCTGTGAAGCCTTTGTGTGTGCCAATTAGCAGCGAACCGTTGCCAACAGGCAATACGATATGCTGCGGCAGGTCATCGCCGAACTGTTCCACCACTTCGTATGCGAAAGTCTTTGTGCCTTCGGTGAAATATGGGCTGAGGTTGTGCGAAGCATAGACGATGCTGTTACTATTGGCGAAATCGACCGCTGCGTCCGTCACGGCTTGGCGGTCGCCGTCTATCGCGTGTGTCGTTGCGCCATAGACGGCGATCTGCCCCAGCTTGGCGGCGGGTGCGCTCGCCGGGGCGAAGATGTGCGCATCAATGCCAGCGCGCGCGGCGTATGCGGACACAGATGCGCCAGCATTGCCGGACGAATCCTCAACGACCTGAGTTACCCCCATCTCCTTGGCGACACTCATCATCACCGCCGTGCCCCTGTCCTTGAACGAGCCGGTCGGGTTCATTGCCTCCAACTTGGCGTATAGGCGGCTGATTCCTAGCGAATTGCCGAGATTGCGCAGATTCACGGTGGGCGTGTTGCCTTCGCCAAGCGAGATGGCGTCTGCGGGATTGCGCAGCGGCGTTGGTATGGGCATGGCGGAGGGATTGCATTGGGCGTTATGCACTTCATCGGTGGTGTACGCGACATCCAGGACGCTGTTGCACTTTGTACAGTGCAGAGTTGTCATGTCGGCGCTGTACGATGCGGGGCATTCTGTGCAGGCTAGTCTGAAGTGGGGCAAGGGCGGATACCTCGATTGACGCTGCTAACTTGATTGGGTGGTTGCTGTCTGATGCTATTCGCGGCAGGGTTGGCTGTCAATGGTGGAGTAGTGTGCGGATTGGTGGCTGGCAACATAGGCGCAAGTCCCGTGTGAATCGATGATTCCTTGCTTGGCGGGTTGGGGAAACGGTGCTTGGGCGCGGCTTTTGCTATAATTTTGTTATCAGAACTATGATAGAGAAAATACGACGCCATCCGACAATCAGGCGGGGAACGACGCTTGCCCGGTTCTACCTGCGCGGTACATTGCGCGCGTTGAGCGGATATTTCGTGCTCAGGCTTATCGCTCGCACAGCGCAGGAGATGTCTGACGACGACGCGACGCATATGGCGGCTGCGATGTCGTACTACGCGCTCGTGTCGCTGTTTCCACTGACGCTTGGGCTAATCTCGATAACATCGTTCATTGCCGACGACGCGCATACGCGGCAAACGATTATCGACTGGGTGGCGAGCTTCCTGCCCGGTTCGGAGAAACTTATCGAGGCAAATATCGAGGAAGTGCTGAGATCGCGGGAGACGGTCGGCGCGGTCGCCATATTTGGCTTGTTTTGGTCGGGCAGCGCGGTCTTCGGCGGCATCACGCGCTCTATCAACCGCGCGTGGGATGTGCATAAAGACCGTCCGCTCCCCATCAGCAAGGCGCGGCAGATGCTCATGGCGGGGCTGACCGGCTGCCTATTCCTTTGCTCTACCAGCATATCCGCCTTCCTGCGCTCATACGAACGCTTTGCGTATCTCGATATTCCGTACGCTGCTGCGCTGGTCGAATCGAGCAGCGTGGTCATCCTGTACGCGAGTTCGTTCGTGCTCATCCTGATAGTGTTCCTGATGCTGTACAAGTTCACGCCCAACACCAAGACATCTTGGCAGTATATCTGGGTTGGCGCGCTAGTTGGCGCAGCGCTGTTTGAGATAACGAAGAATCTGTTTATCTGGTATCTGAACACTTTCACGAACTTCGGCAACGTGTACGGCACGCTTGCCACGGTCGTGGTCTTCATGCTATGGGCTTACTTAAGCGGGCTGATACTCATACTCGGCGCGGAATTGAGTTCCGAGTACGAACGTGTATGCAGAGGGACGCGGCGCGGTGTGCTGCTGACAGACTAGCGCCTTGATTCGCTTGTGCAATGGCGCGTGAAGTGGGTACACTTGCTCAATGCGAATTCCTGTTGCCACCATACGCAGCCCTGCCGATGCCGTGGGCATGGTGCGCGGCGTCTTCTACGGCTGGTGGTTGGTCGGCATCGCGGTCGTGCTGCTAACGCTGATGGCGCTCTGCGTCTTTCAGGGATTGGGCACATTCCTAGTCGCGCTGCAGCTTGAGTTCGGTTGGAGCCGCACAGTGCTAAGCGGCGCGTTTTCTCTTTCGCGCGCACAAGGCGCCGTCATCGGGCCTATCGAAGGGTGGCTCATCGACAAGGTGGGCAATCGCCGGATGATTCTATTCGGCTATTTGCTGATGGCGTTCGGCTTCCTGATGTTCTCGCAGGTCGGCAACAGCGACTTCTGGGACTTGGGGCTGTTTGCAATCAGCAGCGGCGTGTGGCAGTTCTATATCTCGTTCATCACGATAAGCCTCGGCTCCGGTGTGGGTGGGTGGCTCGCGCTGATGGCTCTGATGAACAACTGGTTCGTGCGGCAGCGCTCGCTGGCGATTGCCACATCCATGTCTGGCATACATTTTGGCGGGCTGCTCGTGCCGGTGCTTGCGCTCGGCATCGAACTGTACGGCTTTCGCTGGACGACATTTGGTATTGCCATATTCCTGGCGGCGCTGATTCTGCCCATCTACACGGTGCTGCGCGACAGGCCGGAAGACATAGGCTTGCTGCCGGACGGCGCTCGCCCCGGCGTAGGACGACAACCGGAACGCAGCGCGGACAAGTGTGAGTCGCAGAGCACAAAGCGAAACACTGCCAAATCGACCGCAGCCAATGATGACGACGACGAGCAAGAGTTCACGGCAATGCAGGCGCTCCGGACGCGCGCGTTCTGGATACTGACAGTGGTTCACATGTCGTCGAGCGTTTCGATAGTAACGCTCGCGCTGCATCTCGCGCCGAAGCTCACGGACATGGGCATGTCGCTCAGCGGCGCGGGGACAATCGTGCTGATTTACACCGTGCTGGCGCTGCCTACGCAATTCGTCGCGGGCTGGCTGGCGGACAGAATGCCCAAGCCGCCGCTGATTTTCTTCTTCATATTGCTGCAGGGCGTGGGAATAATGCTCATCGCGGTTACGGACCAGATTCTGATGGCGCTGGTGTTCGCGGTGCTGTATGGCATCGGCTTCGGTGGGCGGATACCGCTGCTGACATCCATTCGCGGCGAGTACTTCGGGCGTAAGGCGTTCGCCACCATCATGGGGCTGTCGCAAATGCCGAACAATATCTGCATGATATTCGCGCCGCTGTTTGCGGGCTTCATGTTCGACACCACCGGCACATACTTCATACCCTTCGCTTTCTTCGGCTTCCTGAACATCTTGGGCGCATTCCTAATGCTCACCGTTAAGCGCCCTAGCATGCAGGAACCTGCCGATGCGGAATCTATCGCAACAACGAAAGCGGCGCAGCCGTCGAGATAGACCAGTCCACATCCACTCAGAGGGAAGCTTGGGAAGGGAGCAAGTCGCAAGAATGTCCAACCCTCTTGACTCAAATCAAATCGCTATCAGGAACGAACAATGAAAGTGCTAGGACGTGAATTGCCGCCACCATTCGACGACTTCTGGGAGCGCTTTCATGCCGAAATTCCCGTATCGGCGGAGCACATCGAAGCGGGCCACAGCGTCGTCTTCGGCGAGCAAGGCTACGACCTGAGTGCGCCGGCGATGCCCGCGTGGGCTGCGCTGCCGGGCGACGACCTCGCCTACCATGCGGCGCACGAGTTATACCACATCGTGCAGCGACAGCGCGGCTATCCGAAGACGGTCAGAGGGCGGCAGTATCCGCCTGACTCGTTGGAAGCGCGCATCGGCGGCGACCTTGAAGAAATGATACTGCATCCGCCGCTCGAAGAGCTGCTGCGCGGCGAGATGGGCTTCACGAACGATGTCATTCGCGGTCGGATGCTACAAGGCGCGCTTCATGGCGTCGCGAACAGTCCGGTGCCGGAGTACGGCACTGCATGGTTCACGACCTGGGCGATACGATATTGCGAGCTGCAAATCGTGTTGAACTCGGACGAATGGGCGGAGTTGGGCCACATATTCGCAGCGCGCAGTCCGCAAGTAGCCCGGCTCGGCGAAGAGCTGCTGGGAATTGTGCGCGATGTCGGCTGGGGTACGCGCGAGCAGGCGCTCGATGTTCTGGTGGCTGTGCGAGATTCGCTGGGACTGCAGGTCAAGCAGATTGCGCTAGTGCTGGACCCGACGACGGGCGAGATTTTTTAATCTCAATCATCGTCATGATTGTCGCCATGATTTGCCGTCATCTAACGGCAAAGATTCTCCTGTATATGGCGGTGATATTCGCCGGTAATCAGACCTGACGGGAAGACCTGCGCCTCAAAGTCTTCGATCGTGAAGACCCAGTGGTCGATGGTTGGCATAACCTCCGCCGCCTCGACCTTTTCCAGAATGGCGGGGATGCGCGCCTTCTTGTGGGCGCACATGCTGCGCACCTTCGCGTCGAAAGTGGCGCGCGCCTCTATCTCGGAAAAATCGGTAGAGACATTGGGCGTAAGTTCTAGGCAGGCGGCGAGCAAAAGCGGCAGCAGCAACAGTGGCAGGAGGGCTGATTTCATGATGGCGTGTATTGTATCACGCCCAGCGCCGCAACTGAATTGATGCAGGCGCTGCGATATGTGTCAGCCTTCTTGGGACTGGGCTGAAATATGTGGACGGGATGGATAGGGCTTTTAGGGGCTGCGGTTGTTGATGGGGATGGTTAGCCTGGGAGTGGGGACTTGGGCGGCGGCGGTGTGGGACGATCGGCCGGTCGCCCCTACGAGGTTGTAGCGGGCCAGATTGCCGTCGTGCATTCCCTGCTCATCTTCGGGGTCGGGGTCGTTGGGGCCACAGGTGGCGAATGCCATTGCATCTTCGGGGTCTTTGCCTTCGGTGATGCAGCGATTGTAGGCGTTGTACCTGTCTTCGGCTTCTTGCGCTGCCTCTTCGTCGCCGGACTCGTATGCCTCGTTGAATTCGCGGAGCAGCGCGTTGCGTCCGGCTTGAATGCGGGCGTGTTCTAGGGTCGCGCCTTCGTCTGCGAAGTCGGTGGCTTGCTTGTATGCCTGCACATGCTCCCAGCTTACGGCTTCGTAGTTGAGGTCGTAGGCGCGGTGGAGCAGTTCACGCGCGGCTGCTACGCGGTGCGCGGCTGTCCAGTCACCATCGCTGCGGTCGTCTTCGGCTATGCGTATGAGGAGTTCTGCGGCTTCCGTGCCGCCGTTTGTCTTGTCTCGGACTAGCTTTGCCAAGTGTCCGTTGATGGGGGCTGCGTCGTCTAAGTCCGCTTCGGGGTCGTAGGATGCGGACCTGCGGCGTTTGGCGGACTCGCCGAATGCGCGGCGCAGGAGTTCGCTTGCTGCTGCGAGCTTGTGGTGTGGCTTTGCGGGCGGGCGGACTCCACCGTATCCGAAGCCCTGCGCTGCTTGACTGTCGTATTCTCCGTCGTCGTGGATTATGTCGCAGAGGGCTTCGACTAGGGTTTCGCCTTCGTTTGTGCGGTCTCGGATGTATCGGGCAATGGGGTAGGCTACGATGTCTCTGAGCGTGGGTGTCAGTTTAGAGTTATCAGTTATCAGTTCAGAGTTGTCGGTTGATGGTTCGTCGCCGGTTGGGTCGAAGGGTATGACTTTGCCTTCGACTTGCGCGAAGCCGTACTTAGTTAGCATACGTGCGGCGTCCAGCTTGTGGCAGGTCTTGATGGCATAGCTGTCGCTTTGCAAGGTGTCCACAAGGAACATGGCTATGGTCTCACCGTCGTTGGTGAGATTGGCTATTTTCTGTTGTAG